>JAFAPL010000096.1 GCA_019247135.1 Chloroflexota bacterium
GATCGCGTCCGCCAGGCGCCGACCGTACGCGAACGGGTGGATGGGATCCTGGCGATGCGCAAGAACCAGTGTCGGAACATCCAGTGCTTGAAGCTGACGCAAGTCCGTACAGGGCCGGTCGCGCGGCAGCCGCTCCAGTCGCGCCACGCGATCCACAGCCCGCTCAACGGTGAACTGTTTCCGCAGCGACCAGGCGGTGTCTGGATAGCTACGCGCGATCGCGGAGAACGACGGGTTGGCCTCCAGCTTGCTGGGGGCGCAGTCCAGTCCCTCCTCCGTATCGATGCTGAAGTCCAGTTCGCGGAGCGCGCTGGCAACCAGGTCAAAGAGCGCGATAATTCGTCGCGGCATCGGGCGCGCAAGCCACGCGGGCCGGGCCAGCACCAGGCCGGCGATCCGCTCGGGATAGCGTGTCGCCGCATTGAGAGCTACACCCGCGCCCATGCTGATGCCGCCGACCACCGCACGCGCGATTCCCAGGTGATTCAGCAGGCCGATCAGGTCATCGCCGAACCTATCGAACGAAAGCTCATGCGGATCACCGGACCAGACGGTGGACCCGTGCGCGCGCGCGTCATAGCGGAGCAGCCGCACCCCAGACGGCGGACTCAATACTTTGCTCGACTGGCGAACATCGCCACCGATCCCGTGCTCGAACACGAACGGGAGTCCGGTGCCAACGTCAGTGTAGTTGAGCGTCGCGGTTCCGAGTGTGAACGAAGTCATCAACCCACTCCATCAGTTCTTTGGCGTGCGTCGTGAAGCTGCATATTCAGAACAGCGGACCAAACCCACTGATACCCGTGACGCTAGCGGCTGGAGGCACCGTGCTCCGGGTGCGTGGCGTGGCCGTCGGGCTCGCTTCCTGCACCGCGGCGGGCTGCACCACCTGCCTGATGGCCACACCGATCGCGTGCGCCTCCATCTGTTTCAGTGCTCGCATGATTGAGCTCAGCATGTCTATCGCGTGACAACTAACCAGGCTCATGGCCGGCCTCCGTGCTTTCAAGGTATGGCGGTGTCCACGCTGCTGGTCGGGGTTCGCATCCATCGATGCGCCGTACAGATGCGGGATTCCATGGCTCCGAGTCTGAGACGTCCCGCGGTACATGCACACCCACACAACCCCCACGCAACCTCCACACAGGCACTCATTTCGGCGTACACACCTCGCCTACAATGACTGGCCACGGGTATGAGCGAAGCGCTCGGCGCTACCCGGTCAGATAGCACCGCGTTCGGGCTGGCGCTGCGGTCAATGCGTGTGGCAGCTGGGCTGTCGCAGGCGGCGCTCGCGGAGCGGGCAGGCCTGAGTGAAAAGGCCGTCGGCGCCCTGGAGCGCGGTGACCGCACCACCCCGAGACCTGCCACCGTCGTCTTGCTGGCGGACGCGCTGGGTGCGAGTCCGGCGGAACGCGACCGGCTGCTTGCCGCGGCACACGCCGAGGGGCGGCCGAGCGAGAGAGGGCGGCCGACCGACACAGGTGCCGCGTCGCTGGCTCGGCGCGGCCTGCTCGTGCCGCCGACACCCTTGTTCGGTCGGCAGCAGGATATTGCCGCCCTAATCCAGCTGGTCTCGCCCTCCGGCGGTGCGGCCCGACTGGTCACGCTCATCGGCCCAGGCGGAGTCGGCAAGACTCGCGTGGCGCTGGCCGTGGCGCTCGAGCTCGTCGACGCGTTTGCCGACGATGTCTGGTTCGTCGACCTCAGCCCGCTGCGTGACTACCGCCTGGTCGCCGCCTCGGTGGCCAGAGCCCTCGATGTGCGCGAGTCGGGCGGGGGCAGCGCGCATGAGCTGCTGATCGACGCGCTGCGCGAGCGTCAGGTGTTGCTCGTTCTGGACAACTTCGAGCACGTGCTGGATGCCGCGCCACTCGTCGCCGATTTACTGTCGAAGTGTCCGCAGCTGAGCGTACTGGTGACGAGCCGGACGGCGCTTAACCTGCGAGCGGAGCGGCGCTTCATGCTCGAGCCACTCTCCGTTCCGCGCGCCGATGGGCCGCACACGTCGGAAACGATGATGAATTCGCCCGCGGTCCAGTTGTTCGTCGATCGTGCACAAGCGATCGCTCCAGACTTCGAGCTGACTCCGTCGAATAGCGACGCGCTCGGCGCAATCTGCCGCCGGTTGGACGGCCTGCCACTCGCGATCGAGCTTGCGGCGGCTCGCGTGCCGCTGCTCTCCCCAGACGCACTGTTGCGGCGCCTGGAGCGCCCGTTCCCGAAGCTCAGCGCCGGTACACGTGACCTGCCCAGTCGCCATCAGACGCTGTACAACACGCTGGCCTGGAGTTACGAGCTCCTCGGACCGGCCGAGCAGGTGCTGTTCCGGCGGCTGGCCGTCTTCGCGGGGGGCTGGACCCTGGAAGCGGCCGAGGCCGTCTGTGGGGGTACCGACCTGCCGGCCGAGGCGGTGCTCGACCGCCTGAACCAGCTGGTCGAGAGCAGCCTGGTCCAGGTGCTCAACGCTGGCAGGGACGAGCGGCGCTTCGGGCTGCTGGAGATCGTCCGCGAGTACGCCCAGCGGGATCTGCAGGCGAGCGGGGAGGAGGACGCAATCCGGGAGGCCCACGCGCAATACATGTCGGCGCTGGCAGGAGAGAGCTACTGGCGCCTCGTCGGGCCGGAGCAGGTGGACTGGATCGCCCGGACGGCGCGCGAGCAGGACAACTTCCGGGTGGCGCTGCGATGGTTGCTAGGTACCGGCCAGCTCGACGAGGCGGGGTACCTGCTCCGGCACCTGCAGCGGTTCTGGTGGATGCACGGGCAGATGGTGGAAGCGCGGCGCTGGGCCGAGCTGGTGCTGGCTGCGGACACCGAGGTCCCACGGGCAGCTCGGGCGAACGCGAGTTTCGTAGCCGCCTTCGCTGCGCTGGTAGGGGGAGA
>JAFAPL010000126.1 GCA_019247135.1 Chloroflexota bacterium
GACGTTGTAGACCTCGTTGGGCACGATGGTCTGTTCGACGTGCTGCTGCATCCTGTCCCTCCTGCACTGACCCGGCTGCCGCGGTCCCTCCGAGAAGGCTGAGGCACTATCTATGCCGGCGACGCCTCCGCTCCCTACCAGTCAGCACTTGGCTTAGATTCTGCTAAACACTTCTGTAGATGGCGGAGGGCGGCTGTGGCGGCGGCAGAGCGGGACACGGTGCTGGTGGTGGAAGACGATCCGGCCGTGCGGGACTTGCTGGTCAGCCTCCTGCGTGATGAAGGCTACCACGTCGAGCAGGCCCACCACGGCGCGGACGCGCTCCGCTTGCTGGAGCAGCATCGGGCGTCCCCGGGCCCACTCTGCCTGGTGCTGCTCGACATGATGATGCCCCAACTGGATGGGCTGGCGCTGCTCCAACGCCTGGCAGACCAGAACAGCTACGTGCCCATCGTGGCGATGAGTGCCAGCACCGAGCACTTGCGGGCGGCGGCGGCCGCGGGAGCCCACGCGACGTTGAGCAAGCCGTTTGATATTGAGCGGCTGCTGGCGGTAGTCGCGCGCAACTGTGCGGCGAAGGCTCGGTCTAAGGAGCCCTAGTCTTCAGGCGGGAGCTGCGCTAAGGCGGCTTGCACCTGCGCGAGGGCGTGCTCAAGATAAGCGCGCAGCTGGGGGATGGTCGCGCGCTCCGGATCGGTGGCGTCGAGGGCGCGTTGGCACATCCCGATAGCCAGCACTGCGGCTTGGACATGGTCCTTTAAGTGCCCCTGCTCGGTCAGCGGCAGCTGCGCCAGATAGTCCTCGACTTGCTCCACGGCTCGGCCCTCAACCGCCTGTATCCTGTCTAGTTCTATAACCGCTGCCCCATTTGCGGCAATTTTGCTTCATGGGGTACGCGGCGTGCTCTGGCTCGCGGCTCTCCGCTCGGCACATCCGTGCAAGTGTGACGTGGCTGTGACTCCCCTGGCCTGGGAAGCGGTACAGCGGTTGCCTATCTGACGCTGCAGCGTCAGGAAGCCCGTGGGCAGCAGCTCAGCCGAAGGAAGGTGTGACAGCTATGCACGTGTCTGACGGTATCCATCCGGGGATGGCGGTCCTCACCGCAGACGGCCAAAGAATAGGCCAGGTCGTGGAGGTGTCGGCGCCCCCTCCTGCTGGCAGAGAGAGCGCCGGCTACGTGCGGATCAGCACCGAGGAGCCGGCGGGGGAGCAGCAACTGTACATTCCCTTCACGGCGGTGCGCGAGGTCCGACCCGATGGGCTCTATCTCGCTGGCGATGAGGTGGCTGCTGCGCGAGCGGATGGGGAGCCCGTGACCAGTCGGGATGAGGCGGAGGCCCTGCGCCGGAATGCCACGGCTCTGCCAGTGCCTGGGTGGTCAGACGCCGCGCAAGACCAGACGGTGGAACTGCGCGGGGAAGAGCTGCAGCCACACAAGGAGCGGGTCCAGACCGGCGAGCTGGGCATTTACAAAGAGATCGTCACCGAGGAACGCACCCTGGACGTGCCGATCCAGCGGGAAGAGGTGATCATCGAGCGGCACCCGGTGGAGCCAAAGCCGGCACGCGAGGAGATAACCGAAGGTGAGGTGCTGCGGGTCCCGGTGTGGGGCGAGCAGGTCCAGGTCGAGAAGCACGCGGTGGTGATCGAAGAGCTGCATATCACCAAGCGAGTGATCGAGGCGACCGAGCACGTGGCGGCCACGGTGCAGCGAGAAGAAGCACGGCTGGAGCGTGCAGGCGATGTCGCAGTGAGCGGCGACCTGACGCCGTAGAGACATAGCGGCTCCCTTGAGCGGACAGCGGGAGCCAGAAAGGAGGGGCCGATGGTACTGGATCCGCTAGCGTTCAGGAGTGCGGCCTGGCCGCTGCTCGATGCCGAGTTCGAGCGGCTTGCCACCAAGCCGGACCGCCCGCCACGGATTGCGTCGATGCTACGCGGGAGCTGGCGTGGCGCTCCCACTGCACTGGCCACAGATCCCGTAGAAGTCGAGGCGCACGGACAGTAGCTGATAGCCGCTTTGAATCGCCGCGGCGGTCATCAGTCGATCTAGCTCGTTAATCGGATGATCTTTGATGCGGTTGCAGTCGCGGCAGATTAGGTGGGCGTGCGGCTGCGGCATATAGGCGTCGTAGCGATGGTGCCCGTCGCTGAATTCCAATTCCAGCACTTCGCCGAGGTCTTTCAGCGTGGCCATGGTCTTGTACACGGTGGCGAGGCTCATCATCGGGTACGTCGGCTGAAGCGCGCGATAGATCTCTTCCACGCTTGGATGGCGATCGGTCCGCAGTAACTCCTGGAGCACGGCCATTCGCTGGGGCGTCATGCGGTGTCCGTGCTCACGCAGCCGGCCGAGGAGTTGCTTGAGGCGCTGCTCCTTATCCACGCTCCGGATCACCCTTCTTGTCTGACCTACGTCTTTACCGAGAACCCGTCACGCTCATTGATTCTCTCATCTTCTTTTGTATTCCAGCAATCGGTACATTCGCGCCGTGTCGCGGCCCACTTCGCCGCTGGCATGAGCGTTGGCCCGGGGCGCCGCGCCGCCGCCCGCTAGAACGTCCAGCAGCGGGAGGGCGTGCTGCGGCGATGCTCAGCCTGCGGCCGGCCACGTCGCGGCGCCTAGAACTTAGAATAAGGTACTTGGGACGACCACGACGACTGCGGGCCATGCCGGCGCCTCTCCCGCACCCACGTGCTCGTGGCCTGGTGACTCGGTGTACACCCGGGTCAACAGCCAAGCGCGAGCGACCCTCTGCGGGTCGCCCGCGCTTGCGGCAACAGTATGGGTAACGAACCTGGCCGCCGGCCGCGGCCGTGAACAGCCTCTAGCCCCTGCCCCGAGGGGCCAGGTCGTAGCGATCGTTGTTCATGACCTTGTTCCACGCGGCCGCGAAGTCACGCACGAACTTCTCCTTCGAGTCGTCTTGTGCGTAAACCTCGGCGAGGGCGCGGAGCTGGGAGTTCGAGCCGAAGACGAGGTCGACGGCGGTGCCGGTCCACTTGACCTTGCCCGTGGCGCGATCGCGCCCCTCGTACACGTTCGCATCCGAGGTGGATGGCTTCCACTCGGTACGCATGTCGAGCAGGTTCACGAAGAAGTCGTTGGTCAGCGTCCCGGGCCGGTCGGTCAAGACGCCGTGCTTGGATTGCCCGCAGTTGGCGTTCAGGGCGCGCATGCCGCCGACGAGAACGGTCAGCTGGGGAGG
>JAFAPL010000325.1 GCA_019247135.1 Chloroflexota bacterium
GCTACCGGTTACTTGATCGGGCGGCACGAGGTGAGCAGGGCCGGGCTGGAAACCGGCATTGACACCCGGATCGATCGGCGAGGCGCGGTGAGCCCCGTGCGCGTACCTCGCGACGTACCCGTTTCGGTTCACGAGCCGCTCACGGAAGGCACGCTTCCACATCTCGTTGACAAGGTCCATGGATCGTCTTTTCAGCCTGGCATGCGGAGTCCGTCCGCACGCTGAACATTGCCCACACCCGCTTGAACGGCGCCTGAACCAATGGCATTGCTATGCGGCGCTGTCCCAGTCACTGGTGCGGCTCGCCTCGCAATAACCGCCACAGACCCCACACCGCCGCCGGGCAGGCACGGCGTCTAGCTCCCAGCCGCGCGCACACATGATGCAGGTGAGGCGCCAGGTGCGCCGCCGCGGTCGATGGCGCGCAGCCAGGCCACTGGAAAAACTGAGTTCATCTGGTATTGCAGTCATCTGGCTTGTCACGTGCACACCCTAGGTGGCTGACGCTGGACCAGACCTGAACGAGCTGAAGCGCAGACTGAACGCCGCTGGGGTGGATCAGTGTAGGCCCGCTGCCAGACCCGCACCCGTCAGGAGTGCCGCGACCGGGACCAGGTCTCGCTTCACCACTCCGCTGAATTGCAGGATCAAGCACACTAGCACGGCGAGCGCGACAACAAGGCGAAGTTCCATGGCTTACTCGATCAACTTGCCTGCGCCGACCTGACGATCCACCAGATAACCAGGCAATGACCCTGAACTGTGAATGGATGGTCAGCACTGGTGCGCCAGTTCGCGCCGAAGCAGAATACGCGCAAGATGCTGATAGAGGGCGTTCCACGTACGCAGCGGCACCGGTCTGACGCTCCGCGGAGTGTGATCGGTTACGCCGGATCAGGTGCACGCGGCGAGTGACGGAGGTTTTTTCCGACCTGCTGTTGCGCTATCGTGCGCGGGCACGCCTGACCCAGCGCGAACTGGCGACCCGCGCGGGCGCGGCGCCACGCTCGGTTCAGGACTGGGAGGCCGGCGTGACCCATCCCACTGTCGAGCGGCTGCAAGGTCTGATCGCGGCGTTGCTGGCCGCCGGCGCCCTCACTGCTGGATACGAACGCGAAGACGCAGACGCTCTCTGGAGCGCCGTAGAACGCGAGTCGCCGCGCATGCATGCCGCCTTCGACGTCGAATGGTTTGCCGACCTGCTGTACCTGCCTCCTGCACCCGGCGAGGCGTCCCGTGCTGAGCGATCCATCTCTCGATCCGCATCGGTCGCGAGCGCAGGCGAGCGACACGCGGCCGAGCGGCGCGAGGAATGGGGCGAGGCTCCGGACGTCCGCGCGTTCGTGGGCCGGAGTGACGAGTTGTTGTTGTTGAGCACCTGGCTACTCGACTCTCGCTGTCGGCTGCTGGCGATCCTGGGCATGGGCGGTATCGGCAAGACAGCCCTCAGTTCCAAGCTGGCCCGCGATGTCGCGGACCGCTACGAACGCGTCTACTGGAGGAGCCTGCGCGACGCTCCGCTTGTGAGTGACTTGCTAGCCGGCGCCATTGGATTTCTGTCGGACCAGCAACTCGCGCCCCCGGTCGGCGACTCGGAGCGGATTCGAGCGTTCCTCCAGTTGCTGCGAGAACGGCGCTGCCTAGTCATACTGGACAACTTCGAGACGCTGTTCGAGCCACATCGAGGGGATGCGCGGTACCGCGACGGCATGGCAGGGTATGGGCGCCTGATCCAGGCGATTGCTGAAGCCGCCCACCGGAGCTGCGCGATCTTGACTAGCCGCGAGGCTCCACCAGAGCTGGCGGCGTTCGCGGGCGAGACGGTGCGCACCTTCCGACTCGGTGGTCTGGGCGTCGATGACGGGCAGACGCTGCTGGCGGCGAAGCGCCTCGAGGGCACGCCGGAGCAGTGGGCCGAACTGATCGCACGCTATGGCGGCAATGGCCTGGCGCTGAGGGTCGTCGGCGAGCGCATCCGCGAGCTCTTCAATGGCGATATTGGCGCGTATCTCG
>JAFAPL010000419.1 GCA_019247135.1 Chloroflexota bacterium
AACTTTGGGAACTCTCAGACATCTGTCCACAAGTGTGCAAGGCTATCCACCGGAGCCGCCATTTCAAATTGAAAGGTCCAGCGGCGTCTGGATTTGTACACATCATCCATGGGAAAATCGTGGGAAGGTGGGAAATAGTTGAGGTCCACGCAAGTCAGAAAAAGTCCCACTCACGATTTGTGAGTTGAGGTACGGCCAAGTTGAGGGCCAATCCGTCATGTCCACCGATGTCCACCGTCGGAATCCGCCGTCCCACCGTGAAATGTGGACGTACGAGCCTTGCGAATATCTTCGTAGCCAACAGGGAGTGGACGGTGGGAAAAGGCGACGAGCATTGGCGAAGACCGCAGCCCGCACCGACGCCGGAGTTACCGTGATCTCGTTCGAGCCCGCGATGCGATGTAGTGGCCGCTGTTGCCAGTCCCAATCACAACGGCCGTTTTGCCCTTCCAGTCCTCGCCGTCGACGTACTGACTGGAGTGAATGACTTCTCCAGGGAAACTGGCTAGCTCTGGAATGGAGAGAATATTCGGATCGCCGCTGAGGCCAGTCGTCATTACCACGTGCTTCCCATGCAGCACACGTTCTGTGCCGTCCCGTTTCACCGTCGCGCTCCAGGTCTGCGTTTGTGAGTCGAAAGAACCACCTGGGAATTCCGTCTCAGTCCAATAGTTGAGCTCCAGCGCCTCGACGTACGCGTCAAACCAGCTCGCGAGCTTGTCCTTCGGAATCTAGACGGGCCAGTCGGGCGGGAATGGCATGTACGGCAAATGGTTCACATGCACCTGGTTGTGCAGCGTGAGGGCGTGGTATCGCCGCCCGCCAGTTGTCGCCCACGCGCGGCGGACGCTCAGTTTCAGGTCTGTCCGAGGACCTGGAGCGGAATCCAGGCGGCACACGTTTGGCAAACCGCGCGAATTGACGACGGGACCAGGCGTCGATGCGAGCTCACGACCGGTGTGCATGAGCCCGGCGGGGTGATCAGGTGCGGCAGTGGCGCGCAGGCATGTCGTCGTAGCATCGAAGAAAAACGTTGGAGTTTGGCCCGGCGCGTCGACTGCGGTGAGAACACTGTCTGGTCGGCCAGTACACCAAGACCCTAAAGGGGTCTCACGGGTCCGAGACACAACTGTCGTTTGAAGGCGATCCGTTCAATCTCGTTGCTCGTGTCCCGGACGCGCCCCCGCGCAACTTGATTGAAGTGCGGGATCAGCTATTTTGTGCGTGCCGGTTCTTGCGTGCGGCGTCGCAAGCCATCCACCAGGACACCCATCAGGCGGCGCCATTGGTCAGGGTCGGTTGCGGACGCGGGGCCGACCATTTTGCCAAGTCCGCACACCGCCGTCAGGACGTCCATCGCGGAAACGTCGCCGCGCATCTCGCCACTTGACTGAGCGCGGGCGATCGCGGCGCTGAGATAGTCCATGAATGCGGCAACCGGAGCATCCGGACTATCCATCGCTCGCGACCGATAGTCCGAGAGAATATCTGCCATCCCGCGGTCCTCCGCCTCGAAGGCGGCGAATCGCCACAGCAGATCTTCAACGGCTGCCCACGCGTCCGCGTTTTCGGTGGCGCTCACGGCACTCGCTACCAGCTGCTCCAGGCGCTCGGCGATGAGCACGTCAATCAGGGCTTCGCGAGTCGGGAAATGACGGTAGAGGGTGCCCACCCCGAGGCCGGCCTCGGCTGCGATGGCGTCCATCTGCGCCGACAGGCCGTCGCGTTGAAACACGGTGCGCGCGGCGTCGAGCATGCGGGCGCGGTTTCGCTGGGCATCGGCACGCAAGGCGCGCGAGGGCCGCGCGGTCACCGGCACAATGCTTGAAACGGAACTGTCGGTTCCATATAGTGGCAGAGTAAGCGGAACACCTGGTTCATTTTACGTGACGGGGGCGGCCGCTGCCCACTCACCCAAGGGAGGTTCTCCACGATGCCCTGGCAGATCGATCCGATGCACACCCAGGTAGAGTTCAGCGCCAAGCACTTCGGCATGATGACCGTGCGCGGCCATTTTCAGGAAGTCGCCACCCGCGGCGACATCGACCCCGCACAGCTGGAAAATGCTCATTTTGAGGTCACAATCAATGTCGCGAGCCTGACCACGAACAACCCGCAACGCGACAACGATCTGCGCTCCTCGTATTTCCTCGAGCTCGACAAATTCCCGACGATCACGTTCAAAAGCACGCGGATCCAGGCAACAGCCCCGGACCAGTACGCCGTTGCGGGCGATCTGACGGTCAAGGGCATCACCCGGCCGTTCACGCTCCAGCTCCAGCGCTACGGCGAGGTGAATGATCCGACGATGGGCCACCGTGTCTCGTTCGGCGGCGAAGGCCAGATCAATCGCAAGGACTTCGGCATGGAGTTCGACATGCTCGCGGACAACCGACTGGTGGTGAGCCACGAAATCAAGATTTTCGTGGAAGCCGAAGTGGTCGAGCAGACAAGTCCAGCTGGGGCTGCCACATCCTGAATCGGAGCCCTACGTGAACCTCGTTTTGTGGATTGTCACCGCGCTGCTGGCGCTCGCGTTACTGGCAGCAAAGCGTGACGAAACTCACTCAGCCGAAAGAAAAGCTGGCCGCCTCCGGCATGCGCTGAACCGAGGACTATAGCGTTGGCACCGTCAGGATCATCGGTCGGCTGGAGCTGCTCGCCGCGATCGGTCTGATCCTACCGACGATGCTGAACATCGTTCCCGTGCTGACGCCACTTGCGGCGCTGGGTCTGGTGGTGATCATGCTCGGTGCCGCGTATACGCATGCGCGCCGCAAGGAGTACCCGATGATCGCGGGTAACCTGCTCCTGTTGCTGGTGGCCGCATTCGTGGCCTGGGGTCGCCTGAGCGGAGTGCCCTTGACGTCGTGACCAGGCGAGTCAGCCCTACCATGTACTCCCGATGTGGGACGAACGTGCATGGCACACGCAACGTTAGGTCGCCAAACCTCCGTTTCGGCCCGATCACGTCGGCGGCTTTATGCGACCGCCGAAGCTGCTCGAGGCGCGCCTGCAACTGAATGCAGGCAGCATTATGCTGACCGAACTCCGCGAGATCGCGGACGCAGGCATTCGCGACGTGGTCGCAATGCAGCAGCGGGTCGGCATCCAGAGCATCACTGACCGTGGGTTCCGGCGAAATTCCTGGCGCGACAATTTCTTCGAGCGCACCGACGGCTATTCGCAAGAGAAGGTCCAGAGCTTTTTTTTCACGGAGTTCGACGGGACGTCCACCGCGGCGGCAGCGCACCGATCGCGGTGAAAGCTGAAGCAGCGTGATCCCATCACCGTCAAGGAGTTTGCGGCTCCACTTCGCAATCACGAATGGTCGACGGCGCGCGATCC
>JAFAPL010000599.1 GCA_019247135.1 Chloroflexota bacterium
CCTCGCGTTTGCGCCCGATCAGCTCCGACAGGTCGACAGGCAGGCCCTTGTGTTTACGAGGGCCGGTCGCCTCCGGGCGCTGAGCGACGGCCTCTTGCGACAGCCCAGCAGCCGCGCGGTCCTGGCGCAGCAGAGTCCCGAACGAAAGGAGACCTTGGGAGGCGGCCTGCCGCTCAGGGCTGAGCTGGAGTACATCCGCCAACCGCGTGCTTTGGCTTCGCTTAGCTCTCGCCGAGCAGAACCCGCATATCCCAAGCTAAGGTGTCCGGCGTCTCATCCACGCGCAGCACGGCCCGCAGAGCTCCGTGTCTATCGATCATGAAAATGGGGCGACGAGTGCTCGATCTTTCGCATGCCATCGGCATACCCCTTGCCTCCCGTTGCGCCGCGGGGCTTATGGGTCTGCTGACCGGTGTCTCGGCTTGGGCGACGATGTGGTAGGCGCTCCAGACCGGCGCGAGCGCGGTACGCGAACCGGTCACAAATCGCCACTCCTCGGTAAGGCCGCGTTCGTCGAGGAACTGGCGTATGTGGTCCGGCGTGTCGTTTTCGGGATCGACTGTCACCGCCATGATTTCGATTTGTGGAGCCTGGCTGCCCAGTTTCTTGTACGTCTGGTGCAGGTTCGTAGCGATCAGTGGGCACACGTCCGTGCAGCCCGTGTACAGGAACGTCAGGAGGACTGGTCGACCGCGCAGGCTACTCAAGCTACTGACCTGGCCGAACTGGTCTGTAAGCCTGAAATCAGGAGCTGCAGTGTGATCCTTCAGGATCGCGCCACCTTGCAACTGAACGAACCTTGATGCGCTCACCGAACGTAGCAGTTCAGGGTCCCCAGTGGCCGCGGCGGTGCCGACGCCCACGCACAGCATCGCCAGCAGGGCTCGTATCCAGATCATTACGCGCCGAAAACGACGCGCGCGCCCGACGACGGCTCAACCAGACGTTTGGGCATAGCCTGCTCGATCGCGGTTTCCGTGAAGAAACCCGTGCAGTGCATCGGCACGAAGTAGTCGGCCAATCTGCTGGAGGTTGTCGACTGTCTTGCGCACCACTGTCTCCGGCGCGGCGGCGAGGTGCCATCCACCTACGACGGCGTGGATCTTGTCGATTCCCGTGACCTGCTGAACGTAACGGATCGTGTTGATAATTCCGGAGTGTCCGCAGGACGCAATGACGACCAACCCCCGATCATGCACGTTGTAGACAGTTGCGATTTCGCCCTGGAATACGTCAGGCACCAGGTCACCCGGTTGTGCCTCCACCGCCGTCGGCAAATAGTGGCTGGTGTCACCACATTCCGTCCCGCTTGCACCAACCTCAATCCGGAACATCGGCGGAATTTGCTCGAAGTCGGTTACGCGCGGAATTTGACCCGACACGAGGGTATGGTCGGCAACAATCGTCGGCTGCTTTGCCAACTCCACGTTCATGCCGCGCGCCTCGAGCTCGCCCTGATCAAGCTGGTTGCCGTTGACACGGCTGCGGTCGGGCAGGACGTTCCAACGCATGCAGAACGTGTCCTCGCCACCTGCATACAAGGTCGCGCCTCTGTCCGCCCACGCCGGTGTCTGGCTGGCCAGGTCGAGCAGGTCACCGAAGTCGTCGAAGTGGCCGTGGCTCAAAATCAGTCCATCGGCCTGGCTCGGGTCGATACCGAGCAGCCCGTAATTGGTGAGCAGACTGCGGCTGGTCAGCCCAAAGTCCACGAGGACCTGGCGCCGCTCATCGCCGCGGTACGACTCCAGGTGGAGTGCCAAGCCATGCTCTGCCGCGGGTGACGTCGTCCGCAACGGGAGACGTTGGATGTCGACATTCCCGAAGCGCTGACCGGCCAGAATTGCATCGTACACATTGTCGACGGCGCTGGTCAGGATGAGCCGGTCCACGGTCGGGATGGCCAGTTGCGGTGGCGCGCGCTTGGCCATGGCCACCATCTGACCCATTCCGCCAACGGCGACAATGCTCGTCGCAACCGCGCCGAGCTTGATGAGCTCGCGTCTTCGCATCTTGCAACCACCTGGAGTGAGATGGGATACAAGCTACGCCGCGAACAGGGATCCAAGCATCAGCAATTCTGCTAAGGCTCGATACGTATTTGATCCTCTAATCCACCAGCCACCACCCATGCGGCGATGTGCGTTCGAGTCGGTACTTCAAGCTTGGCGCGGATGTTCTCGACGTGTTTGGCGGCCGTTGACCAGCTTATAACCAACTTCGCCGCAATCTGTTCATTGGATCTTCCCCTGGCGATGAGCCGGGCTACCTCGCGCTCACGCAGGGTCAAAACTTGTCGCGCGGCGGTGCCGTTGCGGTGAGAGTGCGATCCCGTTTGCCCCGCCCGAATGGCAAGGTCGAATGTCTGCTCGAGCGTCAGGTCGGTCCCAGCACGCCACGCATCGTCAAAAACCGCGTCAGCTAATTGCAGGTGTAGCATTCGGATGCGTCTGGCACGCCTTTCACGCCGGGATGCACTCCAATACCGGGTGCTGTCCCCAAGATATGTTCTCAGGCGTTCTGCCGCGCCAAAAAGTTCCGCAGCCTCGTGTGCGCTGCCCATTCTGCAGATGACGCTCGCCAGATGCTCCAGCCAGTTTGGAAGATAGGTCATCCAACTCTCATGTTCGGCTCGTACGGTCGCCATCGCTTCCAGGAGCAGCGCGCGAGTTCGCGGAAGATCACCCCGTGCGTCGGCAACCGATGCGAGCTCTGCCAATTCGACGCCGGTACCGATGCGATCGCCAAATGCACGACTGATCGCCAGGCTCTCCTCAAAAAGGGCTTGCGCCTCAACGAAGTTCCGCTGCAGTCTGGCAATGACGCCAAGCGCGTTGTACTGGCGCCCGATGCCCCACCGATCCTCCAGCTCCTTCTGGAGGTGCAAAGCCTCCATGAGCATCTCGCGAGCCGTGGCATACTCCCCAAGCTCGCGGGTGATCCTCCCGAGTTCGCCCAGTGTATGGGACATGCCGCTCCTGTCGCCGACGACACGCCGCATTGCGAGGCATTCCTCCTGAACTGAGCGCGCCTGGATGAGGTTGCCCTGATTCCGCAAGAGAAATGCATGTGCATACATGGCCTCGGCGCGCGCGCCAGAATCCACTCCGGAACCGGCCGACGACAAGAGTCGCTGCAGCACGGCTTGCGCTTCCGACCAATGGTATCGGACATACCAGAACCACCACATCCGACCGCTGGTTCGAAGACCAGCCTCGAGGCTCAGATCACCGTCAGTCCCGCACCAGGCAAATGCCAGCTTGATGTTTTCCAGTTCCGCATCGAGGTGGTCGAGCCAGACATCCTCTCCGGGTCGCTGCAAATGTTCGGAGGCCGATGCGGCCATCTGCAGATACCATTCGCGATGGCGCGTGCGCAGCTCGACGTCTTCTCCGCAGGCGCGAAGGCGCTCGGCTGCAAACTCGCGTACAGTCTCCAACAGCCGGTGCCGAACTTCGTCGCCCCATCGCTCGACTTGCACGAGTGACTTTGAGACAAGCCGACCGAGCGTGTGCGTCACCTCAGCGGCAGTGAAATCAGCGTCCGCGCAGATCATCTCGGCTGCCTCTAGTGTCCAACCGCCAACAAAGACAGAAAGCCGCGCCAGCAACAGCCGTTCTCCTGGCTCCAGAAGGTCGTAGCTCCAGGCGAGGACAGCGCGTAGTGTCTGCTGCCTCGACGGAGCAGTGCGATGACCCTCTGTCAAGAGGTGGAAGTTGCTCGAGCCGTTCGAGCGCAAGTCGGAGCAAGTCCTGGCGAGCGATGCTGCGTGCGCCGCGCTCCCAGCGCGCTAGGGTGTTGCCAGTGACCCCGAGCTCCCGTCCTAACTGTTCCTGGGTA
>JAFAPL010000638.1 GCA_019247135.1 Chloroflexota bacterium
AAGGAACGATGCGCCTTAAGACCAGGCTCGAGGTCCCCCAAAAGGGCTGGAGCTTTCTATTTGTGCCCAACGAGCTCCTCGGTGTCACCAGAAGGGTGCGGATCAAAGGCACTATAAATGGCAAGCCGTTCGCGGCGACCGCCAACCCGTGGCGAGACAACTCGCACGTCGTCACGTTCAATCAGAAGATGCGCGTGGAGCTCGGACTGAACGGCGACGAGGACGTGGAGGTCGAATTTGCCATCGACAACTCCCCCGTCGAGTCAAAGATTCCCGACGATCTGCTGGCGGCTCTGCTGGCAGCGGCAGGAGCCGAAGAAGCCTTCAGGAAGCTGGCGGCGTCGCATCGTAAGGAATGCATCGTCTGGATCGAGGAAGCCAAGCAGCCGGCCACCAGGGCTCGCCGCATCGAGAAAACGGTGACCAAGATCGTGGAGCGTATCACCACGGGGGGATGAGTGGCTAAAGAACGCGCGGCGGACAAGGTCGAGCGGCTGCAGAACCTCGCGCCATTCCCGAAGGCACAGGTCGATTATGCCCTGCGCTTGGTCGAGACCGAGCGCCACCCTGATGTATCTCAAGCCGCGCTGGACGTCCTTGCAGGTGCGTCCGATCCCAGAGTTCGGGCCACCCTGCTCGAACGATACACATTCCTGGAGGGTGATCCCACGCGACGCGACGCCGGATGCTTCGGTCGCGCCGCCATCTTGAAGGCGCTGCGCGACATGGCGCGTCAAGATGACGCCGCGTTGCTCGAAAGGGCCGTCTCCACGTACGAATTTCTGCCGCCCGGCCGGCTGGAAGACTCCGAGGTGGCGGCAGGACTACGGTCGGTGGCGCTCGTGACGCTCAACGAAATCGACGAAACCCTGGCTGCGTATCACGCCGTACGCCTGTTACACGATCGATTCACGTCGCGAATGTCGGGCGAGCCGGCTGTGACCGCCGCCCAGGTGCTCGCCTCGCAAGGGCACGCACTGCCGCTTTACGCGTATGTGCTGGGCGACGCTGGGCTCGTTCCCGAGGTGGTGGCGGAATGCCTGCGTCATTTGACCGCCATCCCTACGTCGCTTCTTGCGCCATTGGTCGATCGCTATGTCTCCTCCGAGGACGAGCTGATATTGCTCGGTTTGTTCGACCTGCTACTGGCTCACGAGGCCAAAGCCGCGTTCGCAACGGTGGTGCTGGACTTCCTGCGCACGACGTCGCTCACCAACATGTACCGCTATCTGGTCAACACGGTTGTCGCGGATCGGCGCGTTGAGCTGATCGAGCCGCTCTATGTTCTCGCCCAAAACGAACAGGATCGCGACAAGGCGACTATCCTGCGCGAGGCGCTCGCCTTGCTGTAATCGGTGTATGATGGAAGCAATCGCGTCGTCGATCGACAAGGGCCACCCGACGCGCGACTGTCATCGCGGGTATGTCTATGATGCACCGGGCGCTGTGGTTAGGCGCGATCTTACTGGTTGCCGCGCTGGGCGGCGTCGTCCTCGTTCGGCGCGCCGACCCAGGCACCGATGTGCGCAACGTGACGGTAGGACTCTATCCCAGAGCCGTTGCGGTGGACGCGCGAACAGGGCTCGCCTTCGTGGTCGACGGGTCCTTCGGCCGATTCATCGCTCCGGCCGGCTCGGTTCAGACGAATTCGGGCTCGTTTGCAAACGGAGGCGGGGCGTTTCCGAGCGGAGGGGGTGCGTTTCCCGGCGAAGACGGCAAGGTCAGCGTGCTGGACGTCAGTGCGGCCCGCGTCTTGCGCACCGTGTCGGTGGGACCCGACCCGAGAGATGTCGCGGTGGACGAGCGCGGCGGAGCGGTCTTCGTGACCAACGACGACGACGCAACCGTGGCCGTGCTCGACGCCCGCAGCGGTGCGCTGGAGCGATCCATCCAGGTGGGCTCCCGTCCCCACGCTCTGACTGTCGACCCGCGGGAGCATCGAGCCTTCGTGGTTAATAGCGAAGATGGCACCATCAGTGTGCTGGACACGATTCGACAGCAAGTGGTGCATACTTTTTCCGCCGGTGAGCGCGCTGCGCCCGATCCGACGGTCGTGGACGCGCCCGCGGGCCGCATTATCCTGAGCGGGAGCGACGGCTTGCAGGTGCTGGACGCGCGTCTAGGCACCGTCGTGCGCAGCATCGCCTCCGGCCAGACTCCGGATGCCGTCGCCGTTGACCCCTCGTCGCAACTGGCTTATGTCGCCGTTGACGCGGGCGTCAGCGTACTCGACCTGCGCAGCGGCCGCGTGCTGCGATCCTTCGCCGTGGCCGGCGGCGCGCCAACGGCGATCGCGCTGGACCCGCGCCGAGGGCGTCTCATCGTGACCCATTTCGGCCAGGTCGATGCGTCGGGCACGCCACTTGGCGCAGGTACGGCCAACGTGCTAGACGTCCGCAACGGCGCCGTCGTCGGCACGTTCACGGTCGGCGTTGCGCCGGGCGCGATCGCCGTCGACGAGGCGACCGGCCGTGTCGTGGTGGTGAACCAGGGCGGTGTGGTCAGGGCGAGCGACCCCCTGGGATGGGTGCCGTCGTGGCTGCGGCGCGGTCTGCCCTTCCTGAAATCCGGTTCCAGCGGCACGCGCTCGATCCCCGGCAGCGTCTCCATCTTCGACCTGCCGCGCTGACACCGCTCCCGAGCATTTCCCGGCCTCTCGCGTGCCATCTCCGCCAGACGCCCCGAACTTGCTAGACTTGTACTCGACGAAGCCGGAGCGACCAGCCCGCTTCCGGCTGTCACCAGCATTCCCGCGAGAAATGGACCATGCCCATGGAAACACGCGGCCAGAGTAGAGTCGATGCGCGCGGTCGCTGACGGCATCACGCCGGACACCGAGGCCGTGGCTTCTACGAGCACTGCATTGCGTCCCGCGGCGCGCATCGCCGAGTATGCGCCACTTGTCCTGGCCGCTTGCGCCGGCGTCGCGACCGCTTTCTTCCGACTGGGCGCGCGGGGCCTGTGGGGCGACGAAGTCTGGAACGTTTCGTGGGCGCAGGCACAACCGCTCGTCCAAACCTTTCACCGCTTCCTGGCCCCGCCGGACTTCCCCCTCGAATTTGTCCTCGTGCAGATTAGCTCGTCGCTCGGCAGCAGCCCGTTCT
>JAFAPL010000124.1 GCA_019247135.1 Chloroflexota bacterium
CGCGCGTGCCAAGGGACTCCGCGAACGCGCTGTGGTGCTGCGGCATGCATTCAAAAACGCACTGATTCCGATCAGCACGATCATCGGACTCCAGCTTGGTACGTTGATCGGGGGCGCCGTCATCACCGAGACAATCTTCTCGATTCCTGGAATGGGACGAATGATCGTTGATTCGATCTTCTTTCGAGATTTTCCGACCGTTCAAGCAGCCGTGTTCGTTCTGGCTCTCCTGGTATTGCTGGCGAATCTGTTGACTGACCTGGTGTATGCCGCGGTGGACCCGCGCATCCGATACGGCTGATGAACGCTGTTCTGGGAGAGACGGAAGCTGCGGCGGTTTCGCACACGGACGCCCTCCGTCCACCGGCGTGGAGCGCGACTCCGCAAGACGGCCCGCGCGCATTCATGCGCCGTTTTCTCAGCGTGCGGCTGGCCTGGCTTGGTCTGATTGTCCTCCTGGGCATGTTGTTTCTGGCGGCGACTGCCGACGCCCTGACGCCATATGATCCAAACCGACAGGCATACACGCAGGTGCTCCGGCCGCCGAATGCCGACCATCCTCTGGGTACGGACGAGATCGGTCGCGACGTGTATTCACGGGTCGTGTACGGCACACGCGTCTCGCTGCAGGTCGGGCTGATCTCGGTGAGCATCGGCTTGCTCATCGGCAGTCTGACTGGATTGGCAGCCGGCTACGCCGGCGGATTCGTCGACGAAGCCCTGATGCGGATCATGGACGGACTGTGGGCATTTCCTCCGTTGATCCTCGCCCTGGCGATCACGGCGGCGCTCGGACAGGGCATCGTCAACACGATGATCGCGATTGGGCTGGTGTACATCCCTGCATTTGCACGGCTGACCCGTGCCCAGACGCTTTCAATTCGTGAGCGCGATTTCATCGCCGCCGCGCGCATCGGTGGCGCGACTCCGTGGCGCATCATGCTGCGGCACGTCTGGCCGAATGTCACCGCGCCGATCGTCGTGCAAGCGTCACTGCTCGTCGCCGGAGCCATCATCACCGAGGCATCGCTGAGCTTCCTCGGATTGGGGGTTCGTCCGCCAACGCCCAGTTGGGGCTCGATGCTGCGCACCGGTTACCAGTATCTCGCGTCCGCACCGTGGCTGTCGCTCGCACCGGGTATCGCTATTTTCATCTCGGTCGTCGGACTGAACCTGCTCGGCGACGGCATCCGCCAGGCGCTCGATCCACGCCTGGTGATGCGCGGCCGACGCTAGCGTGGGCAAACTGGACGGCCGTGTCGCCTGCATTACCGGCGCGAGCCGTGGTTTCGGACGCGCCACGGCGCTCCTGTTTGCGTGCGAAGGTGCCGATCTGGTCTTGAATTACCGTACCGCGAAGGCCGAAGCGGAAACCGTCCTGCGCGCTGTTTCGGACCTCGGTCGTCG
This sequence comes from Chloroflexota bacterium, assembly GCA_019247135.1. The sequence continues at coordinate 1,408 of JAFAPL010000124.1, forward strand.
CGCGGTCCTGGTACAGGCTGATGTTGGCGATCCCGCTCAGGCGGCGCGCATCGCAGCCGAAGCCGACGAGGCCTTTGGGCGCATCGACATACTGGTCAACAACGCCGGCGTCATGGACGTCCGACCGTTTGCGGAACAGACTCTGGAGACGTGGCAAGAGAACATCGACGTCAACCTGTACGGCACGCTTTCACTGACGCACGCTGCCTTGCCCAAAATGATGGAGCGGAAATTCGGCCGCATCGTGTGCCTGTCATCGCAGCTGGGCCACGTCGGAGCGCAGAACTTCGCCGTCTACTCGGGTACGAAAGGGTTCGTGCTTGCGTTTGTCAAGTCGCTGGCGCGTGAAGTGGGCCAATTCGGGATCACGGTCAACGCGGTGTGCCCCGGCTCTATCGTGACGGACATGAACCGCGCCATTTATCCGCCCGAGCGACACGCCCGGCGCGCAGCGGAGCTTCCGTTGCGGCGACTCGGCGAGCCGGAGGACGTCGCCCAGACCGTGGTCTTCCTCGTATCGGACTCCGGCCGATTCATCACCGGCCAGTGCGTCGACGTCAACGGCGGATCGACGATGGTATAGTCGTGAGCTCCTGGGAAGACGTGCGCCGGATCGCGCTCGCGTTGCCGGAAACCACGGAGGGCACAGCACACGGCAACATGCAGTGGGCGGTGAACAAGAAGGGCTTCGTATGGGAGCGGCCGCTGCGAAAGTCCGACCTGGAGGCGCTCGGCGAGCGTGCTCCGAAAGGTCCGATCCTGGGCGTCCACGTGGAGCATCTCGGCATCAAGGACGTCCTTCTGGAGAGCAACCCGGACGTGTATTTCACGACGCCGCACTTCGACGGCTACCCGTCGGTGCTCGTGCGACTGGAGCGCATCGATCTCGAGGAGCTGCAAGAAGTGATCACGGACGCGTGGCTGGCGCGTGCACCGACTCGACTCACCAAACAGTGGCTGGCGCAACACCGAGGTGCGCCCGGCTCGACCTGATGCCGCGTATGAGCAATGTTTAACAAACATTTAGCACATTTCTCAGCCACGTGACGCCCCACGTGACGCTCCCCGTGACGCTTCGCGGTTAGGCTTAGCCGCATATGAAGGACGCGCGGGCGCAGAGGCG
>JAFAPL010000753.1 GCA_019247135.1 Chloroflexota bacterium
GACGGCCTCGGACCCGGCGAGCGGCCTCCGCGAGTGTTAGCCGCGGGCTTCCACGGATGCGCCCTGGACAGCGCTCTGTCTGACGGTTGCCTGGCGCACGCCCCAGATCGTTAGACCGATGGTGATGACGACGGTCAGGATGGTGAAGATCGGCAGTCCCAATGCGGCAATCAGGGGAACTGAAAGGGCCGAGATGAACCCGCCACCGACGAGCGGACGAGTGAACAGTTGGCGGTAGCTATACCCTTGTGCGACGCCGGTCTTCCGATCCGGATCGACCATGTCGACCATCATGAATCCGGTCGCGACGTTGCCCTGCCCTTCACCGAACTCGGCGATCGAATGCTCGAACCAATCTCGCTCGAAGACTCGCCTGCCGATGACCAGCGCCAGCACGATGCTCCATCCAACGGACGCCACGGCAAGGATCACGAGCGGGACAATGTTGTTGCCGAGCGCGGCCAGCGAAAGGGTGCCGATCGCGCAGATGATGATGCCGTCGATCGAGAGCCCTCCCAGACCCTCGACGGCGCGGCGGTTTACCGCCCAACCGAAGCCGTAGCGGACTGCAACGAGCTGAACCAGCACGCCACCAATGATCGTGAACGGAAACAGCGGGAACTTCTCGAAGAAATCTGACCCGAACAGGTCGAAGATCCACCGTAAGAGTTCGAGGAGCACCATTCCGACGGCGATCGACACACCAAGTGCAACCGCCGCTGCTGTCACCTGGCTCATGCCCTGCCATTCGTCCATCGCCTCCTGGCCCGGACGTGGGCGGTGGTGATCAATGTCCAGATCCTCGTTTGGACTGGTCGGATTCTGTCGGGCGACAGTAATTGAAGGTGAGTTGATTGCGTAGTTGACGAGGATCGTGCCGACTACAACGCCCGTCACCATGCCGATCGTCGCCAGGCCAAGGCCGACTTCGACGAGATCTCCGGCGCCATACGCTGCAAGCACGGGACCCAGGCCGGCGAGTGTTCCATGCCCACCGGCGAATGAGAGCTCGATCAGCGCGCCGCCTTTGTCACTGAAACCGAATGCGGGTCCGAGCAGCAGCAATACCACGAGGCCGGCAACAGCGAACTGACCCGCTGACATGATCGCCGCCATGATCACGTGTGAACCCGCGATGCCCCAGATCTTGCGCGGGGCTGGCAACTGCTCGCCGAGCAAGAGTGAAGCGGCCATGACGTTGATGAGCAAACCTGGCAACGCGTGCCACACGGAGAATGTCTGATCGGGGAACATGCCGCTCGAGTGCGTCAGGCGACCGATACCCTCAGGACCCAGAGCGAGTGCCAGAAAGCCACCGATGACGGCCGTCGGTAGGAACAGCGCGCGAAGGTGTGTCGACCACTTCCGGATCAGCGCCGCGCCGAGAAAAACCAGCGCGAGCAGAACCATCGATTCGCCGACGTCAGTCGCCGTCCACATCCGTCAGTAAGCTCAGCCTCGGTGCTGCATGGTACTGCCGTGAATTGTCCGCGCACGAAGCGGCATTGATCCGATGCGACGCGGCTGACGTAGCTCCCGTCATCAAGAACACTGAGGTGACGGGAATGTCCTCTGTTTCACGCCGCGGCTTTCTCAGGACGACCTCGCTGGGCGTATCGGCGTTCGGATTACTGAGTGCCGCGCCGACAGTCGTGCTCGCGCAATCGGCGCCGGCGATCGCTCCTGCAGCCCAGCCAACAGGGCAAACGCCGCTCGATTCCAACATGCTCATGCCCGCTTCAGGCGGGACGCCGTTCATCGTCTACGTCAGTGACCCGTCCAGTGGCAGTGGCACGATCCTCATCGGCGAACAGGCGATCCCGTTTGCCGATCGCGCACTCGTGCAACGACTGCTGCAGGCAATCGGCTAAGAGCATCAGCTAGCAGCGATCACCTAACCGCGCCGTACGCCGCACGCGTACGTGCCCATTTGAAAGGGGAATGGCAGCCGCATGTCTTCGCACAGAGAAGCGCCTGAGATCGCAATGGATCCCGTCGCGGACAACACCGACGTTTATGCCTTCGTCAGTCCTGACGCGCCCGACACGGTCACGATGATCGCCAACTTCATCCCGGGCCAGGACCCTGCTGGCGGGCCGAACTTTTACCGCTTCGGCGACGACGTTCTGTACTCGATCAACGTGTGCAATACCGGCTCAGGAGACCCGGACATCAGCTTCCAGTTTCGTTTCACCACCACCATTCAGAACCCGAATACATTTCTGTACAACACCGGCCCGATCGCTTCGCTCACCGACAACAACTGGAACTTGCGCCAGACTTACACCCTCACACGCGTCAAAGGCGGCTCAGCTACGGTGCTGGGTAGCGACCTGTCAACGCCGCCCTGCCGCATCGGTCCACGTTCGACGCCGAATTACGAAAATCTCGCGTCGGCCGCCATCCACACCCTCAACGACGGCATCAAGGTCTTTGCTGGCCAACGCGCGGACCCCTTCTGGGTCGATCTGGGGTCAATCTTTGACCTGGGTGATCTCCGCCCCTTCCAGAACCTGCACCTGATTCCAATGGCGGCTGGTAACGGTGTGAACGAACTGCAAGGCTTCAACGTGCACTCGATCGCGATCCAGGTACCGATCGCTCAGCTCACGACCAGTGGGGCAAAGCCATCCGGCGTCACCGATTCGGCCGCGACGGTCGGCGTGTGGGCGACCGCCAGCCGACAGCAGTCGACCGTGCGCAACATGGGTTACGCCGCTCAGGACATGGGCCCGTGGTTGCAGATCTCGCGCCTTGGCAATCCGCTTGTCAACGAGGTGCTGATTCCACTCTCGATGAAAGACCTGTGGAACCAGACGCCTCCGTCCAATGACGGACAGTTCGCCCGGTACTACCAGACACCGGAGCTACAAAAGCTTCTCCCGGTGCTGTACCCGAACGTGTTCCCCAACCTGGCCGGCGTCAACCAGCCGCGGGCTGATCTGATGGCAATCTTGCTGACAGGCATTCCAGCCGGGGTCGTGCAGGGCTTCCAGAACTTCACTGGACCAACGCAGGCGGACATGCTGCGCCTCAATATGGCCGTGCCGCCTGCCGGCAAGCCGAACCCAGTCGGCCTGGTCGGCGGCGACGCAGCGGGCTTTCCGAATGGGCGGCGACTCGTCGACGACGTGGTCAGCATCGAGCTTCGAGCGATAGCCGGTGTCACGCTGCCGCTGGTTGAGTCGAGCTACAAGCCCGACGCGGCGGCTGGTCAGCTCACCGACGGCACCATGCCCTCGCCCACATCACCGTTCCTGAACAGCTTCCCGTACGTGGGAACGCCATACGAGGGCTACTCGCACCAGTTCGCGTCGAGCTAGTCAGATTGGGCGCGTCGCCAGTCGATCTCGGTGACGCGTCCGCCCTCGATGCGAATCCGCTCACCAGTACGCTCGAGAGGCCGAGCAACCTGGTACTCGCCTGCTGGCAAGGGCGTAAACACAGCGGTGTAGACGGTGCGACCTTGAAAGACGCGCTCCTGCACATCGGTGTGGGTCAAACGAGTCGGATCCGTTGACGGAGACACCTCGATCTCCTCGCCGCGCAGGTCCGCGTCGGTATGGACGATCAGCCCGCCCATGTCGCCGCCGATGTCCAGGACGACTTCACCCATGTGCACGTGCGCGTGGTGGTGCTCGGTCATCGGGTGCCCAATCGAAAGCCGAGCTCCTGGTTGGGCGCGCGCTCACCCGGAAACTGATTGACGAGGGAGGTGGCGGCCATATCGAAATACGCCATCAGCGTAGCGCGGTCTTCGGCCGAGACGTCTGCCGAGCTGACGGCCGCGCGCATGTGCGCCAGCCACGCGTCTCGTTCTCCCAAACCGATCGAGAATCGCACGTGTCGCATGCGCAGGCGCGGGTGACCGCGCTCGGCGTTGTACACCGGCGGCCCGCCGAAGTACTGCGCCAGGAACAGCGCGAGATGACGTTTGCTCGCATCGAGCCTGGCTGGATAGAGCGGCCGCAGCAACGTGTCGTCTTCAACGCCCGCGTAGAAGCGGTCCACCAGTGACGTAAAGAACGCCTCGCCGCCGACCCGCTCGTAGAGTGTGGACACAGTGTCGGCTTCAGTATGTCGGATCATCCCCAGTCAGCCCGACTTTGTGCCCTCGGCATCCGCGCGCGAGCGCGCGACCGCGTATCTCTGGACCGTGTTGCCGTTTGCGGAGGACGTCGCGTGTAAGGTGACCCCGGACGTTCGCTTCGTGGACTGCGGCGAGAACTTCGAGTCCGTTCGGTGTCCGAGGTGCGGGGCGGACCTCGGCGAGTGGTGGGCAATCGCGATGGAGGCTGGGCACGAGCAGTGCTTCGCGGATCTGCGCGTCACCACGCCGTGCTGTGGGGTGAAGACGACGTTGAACCAGCTGGACTACGCATCGCCATCTGGGTTCGCGCGATTCGTGCTGGAAGCCCTCGAGCCAGGTGCCGGCTCGCTGTCGCACGGCTCCGTCGAACGCTTACGCGGGTTGCTGGGGTGCGACGTGCGGGTGATCTGGGCGCACTACTGAGGACGCGAGCTCGGGTCGTCCCCCTCAGCCATTGCGTCGTCGGCGGACGTGCCTGAGATTGGCCGGTGCTCCACCAGCGTG
>JAFAPL010000771.1 GCA_019247135.1 Chloroflexota bacterium
GACGACGCTATCGTGCTGTCTCTTGGACTGACTCACAGCTTTCCGCTGGAGGACGTGCCTCATTTTCTCTCGAGTCGCGCAGTCGATGACACGCTCGAGCACGCCATCCTCGATTCGCCGATGTTCCAGGCGCGCTGGCGATGGAACCTGAATCGATCGTTGATGGTGCTGCGGTTCCGCAACGGACGACGCAATCCACCACCCATTCAGCGGATGGAGTCCGATGACCTGCTGGCGGCGGTGTTCCCGATGGCCGCCGCGTGCCAGGACAATATCATTGGACCGATCGAGATTCCCGACCACGTGCTGGTGCGACAGACGATCGACGATACGCTCCACGAGGCGCTGGACGTCGACGGTGTCCGAGCGCTGCTGGAGCGCATCGAGTCCGGTGAGGTCCGCATTCACTGTCGCGACACGACGGAGCCATCAGTTCTGGCACACGAGATCATCAGCGCCCGACCGTACGCATTTCTCGACGACGAAGAGACTCAGAACCGTCGCACGAATGCGGTGCGCTTGCGTCGCGGTCTGCCCACCGAATTGACGACCATTGCCGACCTGGACCCGGCGGCGATCGAGCGTGTCCAGTCCGAGATCGCGCCAGTGCTGGAGACAGCCGACGACCTGCACGACATCCTGTCGTCGACACTCGTGCTGCGTCCGCGCGATGACTGGTATCCGCTGTGGTCGGAGCTCGACCAGCGTGCTCGCGGCCAGGTGCTTGTGAATGATGGAGTCCAATTGTGGACGACAACCGATTCACTGGAAGCGGCTCGGGCAGCCATCGCGGGCGATCACGAAGCAGTTGTCCACGCCGTACGCGGCCACCTGGAGTTGAGTGGCATCACCACCGCTGCAGCGCTGTCCGAGTCCACGACATTGCCGGAAGATGCAGTGGTCGTCGCGCTCGCGGCGCTGGAGCATGCTGGCTTCGCGATGCAAGGCCGCTACACCCCCGCGTCCGGTGGAGTCGAGTGGGTCGCACGCAGACTGCTCGCGCGTATGCACAGTTATTCCCGGCGTGCCCGGCGCCAGGCGCACGAGCCAGTCACGGCTCGCGATTTCATGCGCTTTCTTCTGTCCTGGCAGCACGTCGCACCAGACTCGCAGCTGTATGGACAACAAGGACTCGTCGCGGTGTTGGAGCAGCTACAGGGGTTCCAAGCCGCCGCTGGCGCGTGGGAGTCCGAGCTGCTGCGTCGGAGACTGCGTCAATACGATCCAGCGTGGCTGGACGGGCTCTGCCACGCCGGCGAAGTTGCCTGGTTGCGGCTCAGTCCACGTTGTTCCGACGATGCCGTCGCACAGGGTGCCGCCGCTCCATCGAAGGCAACACCGACCGCGGTGGTGCTGCGCGCAGACCTGCCATGGCTTCTGGCCACCACGCGCGAGTCAGCCGACACACTCCACACCGCGATAGGCGCAACTGGACAGGTGCTCGAGGTGCTGCGGGAGCGCGGAGCAAGTTTCGCCGGTGAGATCGCTCAGGCGACCCGCCAGTTGCCCGAACACGTCGAGCGCGCGCTGTGGGACGGCGTCGCGCGCGGCCTGGTGATGTGCGACGGCTTCGCCGCAATTCGATCCCTGCTCAAGGTCGGCACACGTCCGGAACCGCCACGCTCATGGCGCTTCTCCCAATTGCGGCGGCGCGCGACGGCCACGAGCGCAACCGCCGGGCGATGGTCGCTGGTACCTCCGCCGCCAGCGGACGTCGACCGTCACGACCTGGCGGAGGCGGTGGCCGAACAGCTTCTCAATCGTTGGGGTGTGCTGTTCAGGGACCTGGCACAACATGATTCGTTGCGCATGCCATGGCGCGAAATCCAGTGGGCGTTGCGCCGCCTGGAAGACCGCGGTCTGGTCAGCGGCGGACGGTTCGTTGCCGGGTTCAGCGGCGAACAGTACGCGTTGCCGTCGGCGGTCGAGCAACTTGCCCGCACGCGCAAGACCGCGCCCAGCCAGCAGCGGGTGGTCGTCAACGCGACTGACCCCCTCAATGTCGTGGGCGTGCTCCTACCGGGTGAGAGGACAGCCGCGGTGCGGACGAACTTCATCTCGTATGTGGACGGCTTACCGCAAGGCCAGCAGCTCTCGACTACCGCCTGATCTGGCCCTGCGGTAGTACTTTGGTAATGGAGGAATCGATGCCCAACGATCCGATCTCTGGGGACCGCGCACTCTCGCGCCGACGCTTTCTGATCCTGAGCGGCGTGGTCGCCACGGCAGGCGTACTGCAAGCCTGCTCGTCAGGCGGCACCACCAGCCCAAGCCAACCTGCGCCAGCCGCTACGAGCGCGGGCGCCGCCGGCGCCGCGCCCACCAGCCAACCCGCCGCCGCCGCAACGAGCGCGCCGGCAGCCGCGGGCAATGCCGCGCCGGGCACGCCAAGCAACAAGTCAGGCACGCTGAATGTCTGGACCGGCTATCCCGAGCTCGAGCCGATGTACAAGACCGCGGCTCAGACCTTCAACCAGACCTACCCCAAGGTCGACGTGCAGGTGCTCAGCGCCACGCTCCGCGAAATGGAGCAAAAGCTCTCCACCGCCGTCTCAACGGGCCAGGGTCCGGAGGTCTACGATATCGGCCCGAACATCATCGTCAAATTCATCGACGGCAACCTGGCCGATCCGCTGCCGTCTGACGTGGACCAGTCCGTGCGCAGCGGGATCTACTCGCAGTTCATCCTGGACTACCTGACCTACAACGGAAAGCTGTACGGCATACCGCTGCTGGACGGCGGACGTGACGGCCTCTACTACAACAAGGCCATGTTCCGCGACGCCGGACTGGACCCCGAGAAGCCGCCCACCACC
>JAFAPL010000775.1 GCA_019247135.1 Chloroflexota bacterium
GCGATTGCTCAAGAAGACACTATGCAGCGAGCAAATGGCGATACTTGCGGTCGCGGCGCTGATTCCGTACGTTGCGCTCACTTCGGATCAGGCCAAGAGCCCGGTGGTCGGCGACATATTCGTCCCCATCGCCGCAATGTTCGGCGCGCTGCTTATCGGCCAACTCAACCAGACTGGTGTCATCGAGCGCTCCAGATCAACCCGTGTGTTTGTCGCGTCAGTAGGCGGCGCTGTGTTCGCGATAGGACTGTCCACACAACTCGGCTCGCTGCTTGCAGGGCAGATTCCTCCTCCCGATCGGGAGCATCTCCCGGAAGCCGATCGCCTGGCGGTTACCGCGGGTGACTACATACAGAATTACCTTGGAGGGTCCGCAACCTGGTCGACGGATGCGCACCTCGACTACGACTTCTCCCAGGCGGTCACAGCCTATTATTTCGAACGAACTGGCAGGCTGCTCCACATACGAGGTACCGCGCTCGGCGACGGTGCGGTGGACAATGTCCTGAGCAGGACCGACGTTCTCAATGTTGCCGCGAGCACGGATGTTATGGTTCTGCCCGACGACGACACCCCTGTTCACAGTATCTACCCGTCAGACATCATGATCGCGTCGATGCTGCCTGAGCTGCGCAGCTATGCGTCCGCACACATGCGACCACTCGACAGCTTTCAGCTGTTCGGGCGCTCGGTCAGCGTCTACGTGCGGATCGATCCGGACGTCCAATCGGGCACTGAGTAATCTGTGAACGGGCCATTTCGTTCTGTTGGCGGGCCGACCGACGTTGCGGACAGAGGGCTCGACCAGCGTCCAGACACGACGGTCAATTCAGTTTCAGCCGACCATCCTCGAGCGCTCGGTCGGCCAGAGTACCTGGGGCCGCAGGCGCGCTCTAAGGCTATCTGGCGCTTCTCGTCCGGATGGGTGATCGGCCTCGCGGTGCTTATCACGTTCCAGGCCGTGCTGCTGCACAGTTTTGCAGCGCGCGACGTAGCCGAGTTCTTGCCGCGCTCATATGACCAGTCTGGCTACCTGACCGATTCGTATCGGATCTATGAGGATCTGAGAGCCCGTGGACTGACGGTTGGCCTGATTGACGCCTTCACTCGGCCGGCACCGCAGGGTGTTTTGCTGGTTCCGCTCGCAGCGCTCGCTTATGCCGTCTCGGGGGCTGGCCGTATCACGGCGCTCGATCTCAACATCCTTGCGTTTCTCGTATACCTGGTCGTGACGGCCTGGGCAGTTGGCCGTGCACTGGGGCCTCGTTCGGCCGCGGTGGCAGTGGGCCTCATCCTTTCGATCAGGTCCACGTTCGCCCAAGCCGGTGGTGTCGCGGACTTTCGCTACGACTTCGTAGCGATGTGTATCTGGGGCATTCTGTTGGCCCTCACCCTTTATCCAATCCGCGGGTCCCGGTGGTTGCGCCCGGTGGTCGTTACCAGCGTCGTTGGGCTTCTGCTGGTCTCGATCCGAATGATCACAGCTGCTTACGTCGTGCCGCTGTACGCGATGGCAGCTGGACTCGCGTGGGGTGCGAGGCGAGTCCGAGCGCCGTTCCAGCTCAATGACACCCGGCCCTTTGGGCCGACGCTCGTACCGGTCCTCATATGGCTGTCCGGCTTCGCACTTCTCCTGGCGATGAACCTGCGGTCCGTTCTGGACTATTACGTGCGTGGACACATCACCAGCAGCGAAAAGGCCATCAGGGCTTCGGAGGTTGGTGTAACCGATCTGCTGCAGAGCCTGACCTACTATCCGCGGTCCGTCACTCTCGATCACCTTACTCCAATGACCGATCTGGTGCTGCTGGCGTGTGTCGGTTTCGGAACTATCGTTGCTGTCGCACACGCGCAATCGAGGACTGCGCTGCGGACGAATCTGGAGCGCCTGGCATTTCTCGGCCTGGCGGTTGCCATTCCGTACGTCGCTCTGACGACCGACGAAGCCAAGAGCCCTGTGGTTGGCAATATCTTCGTACCGACACTGATTCTGATCGCCGCTCTGTTCTTCGGCATTGCGGAGGCCGCGGCTGTCGCGACCGGGCGTGTGTGGTTGCGGAGGGCGCTCACCGCCGGTGCGATCGCCGTGGTGGGCTTCGGGATTACGTCCCAGCTGGATGCCCGTCTCGCTGCGGTCACCCCCTTGAGCACTCAAAGCAGTTCGCGAGAAGCGGGTCGGCTCGCGTTGACAGGAGGCGACTACGTCGCTCAATACCTCGATGGCAAAGCAACGTGGTCGATCGACGCGCATTACGATTACACCGGCATCGAGACCATCATGGCTTACTACTATGAGCAGCGGGGTCAGCTCCTGGAGTTGACAGGGACCGTCCTGGGTCACGGCTCGGTGGACCAGGTTCCAACGAACGACGACATCCTCAGTGCAGCGAAAGCGAGCGATATTCTGATTCTCACCCGCCAGGAATCGTTAGCGCAGCCATCGGAGATACCGGCCGACAATGGCATCGCTGCTATGTCGTCGCAATTACGGGACTACGCCGAATCGTCGCTGACATCGCTAGGCGATTTCGAATTGTTTGGACAAACTCTCACGTTGTATGCGCGGCCGGCGATTCCGATCCACGGTTTGTCAGGACCATGGATCACATCGGCTGGTGTGGATTTGCTGCTGCCGCCGGTGAGCTGGAGTCCGCCGACGTGCCTGACGCTTCAAGGAACAAGTAATCTGACCTGGCTGCCAGCGCGACCAGAGGTAACGAGCACGTACCGAACGCGGACAGGTGGGCAGACTTTTCCTACGACGTTCGACGCGGAGGGCGACTCGTACAGGATTCAGGTGCAGCTGACACAGCCCGTTACAAGAGCCAATGGTGCGTTGCACCTCGACTTCTCGACGAATTTCGTTCCGGCCGAGCTGAAGGTGAGCGCGGATCAACGGCAGCTAGTGGTCCTGGGACCAACCTCGACGCGCCTGACGCCTGGCCCGTGCACGCCCGGCGCGAGCTGAAGTCGACTTCACCACGTCGCGGAGCTCGGACAAGCCAGCCTGAGAGCCAATTTCGTAAAAGCGATCTGTCACTTCGTACGCGGCTAATTCCCTCTGCGCATGAAGGCTCGCATAGAGGTGGGCCAGATCGTACTGTTCGCACGCTGGAACGTCGTCGAACGCCGACTTCCGAAACACGCCCAGGCCATAGTCGATGTGGTGCATGCGAGGAGTACGCTTGGTCTTGTCATATGCGACGATATTTCCGTCGGCGAATTCGACGTTGCTGGTGTCCCAGTGTCCGTCGTTGCGGAACACCGCCATCAGAGCTTTACGACCGCTCTCGAAGAAGGTCTGCTGCACCTGGGCAAAATTGCAGGTGAGATAGGAATCTCCGTAGAGCACGAAAAAGTTGTTTCCCAGCAGTGGCAGGGCCTTCTTCAAGGCTCCGCCGGTCCCGAGGAGTCGCGGGCCATCGTACGAGAATTCGACGTCAAGTCCGAACGTCTGGCTCGCCAGGGCCGACTCGATCATTTCTCCGAGATAACCCACACAGAGCACCACGTGCTCTACGTGGTTCGCTCGCAATAGCCGCAGCTGGTGCACGATGAAGGGCTCTCCTGCCACGTCGATGAGCGCTTTGGGCACAGTCTCCGTCAGTGGGTACAACCGAGTTGCGAGTCCACCGGCGAGGATCGCAACGGGCAGGAGACCACGACTGCTCACGATACGGTGACGACTTTCGTCCCTTCGAAGTCGAACCGGAAGCGTACCTCGCGCAAGCCCGCCTCGAGCATTGCTTTTCGCAATCGAGTTTTTTCTTCTGCGTAGAACATCAGGAAGCCACCACCACCGGCGCCGACCAGTTTGCCTCCGAGTGCTCCATTCTCCATGCCCAGGCGGTACCAGGAATTGATGTCGGCGTTGCTCGAGATTCCGCTGCGTCGGCGCTTCTGTTCCCACTGTACATTCAGCAGCTCCGCAAAACATCCAAAGTCGCCGTCGACCAGCGCGTCAGCCGTCCGCCGCGCGATGTCCTTGAGCTCTGTCAGGTTGCGCTCGACCTCCTCGTCACCTCGCAGACTGCGTTGATTCTGGTCCTGAAGCACTTTCGATGCCGAGCGCGAATAGCCGGTGAAAAACAGCAGCAGGTTGTCTTCCAGGGTATACAGCGTCTGACTGGCAATTGGCAGGACGCGCGCGTCGACCCGTCCGTCTGGACAAAATTCGAAGCACGTGAGACCTCCATATGCGGAGATGTACTGGTCCTGCTTTCCTATTTCCTCTTTCAACACGTCGATCTCGATGTGACACGCTTCTTCCGCAAGCTCGCGGGGGTGGACCAGATCCTTTTTGCGTGTGTGCAACGCTTTCAGGAGCGCGGTGGTGAAACTGCCCGACGAGCCGAGTCCGGTGCCCGCGGGAAGATCAGCCATGCTGGCGATCTCGACCGATCGGCCATCCATCTCCAGCAGGCGGAATGCCTCCCGAAATATGGGATGTTCCAGTTCATCCGCGTGCGCCACACGCTCCAATCGCGAGTACTTGACGATCAGCTCCGGCACGAATGTCTCGTGCACTGTGATATAGACATATTTGTCGATCGCACCCGCGATGAGAAACCCACCGTGCCGCTGGTAATAGGAGGGTAAATCCGTGCCGCCACCCCCGAGCGTGACCCGCAGCGGACTACGTGTGATGATCACTCAGGTCGACCTTGCATACAACTGCGCGATCACTTGCAGATTCGCCAGGCCATCCCACAGCGACCCACACGGTGGCTCCCCCGTTCGCACACAGCTCGCGAAGTGTTCGAATTCGTCGGTCCATGAGCGATCCTCCCCCTCGAACTCCCAGACACTCACTTCGGGAGGTCCCATCTGCGGCAACATGCGGTAATGCGTCAGGCGCTCCGTCCCGTAACTGCCGCCCAACCCGTCGATCTGGAGCTTTCCTACTCGTCCGAAGACTTCGAACGAAAACAGGTTTTTCCACTCCGTCCAGCTGGCGTGCAACCAGGCCAGCGAGCCATTCTGCATGCGCAGCCGGACGAACGCGTTGTCCTCAACCGGCATTGGCCAGTACCACGTTCCGATATCACCCTGGACGTCCACGACGTCGCCGCCGAACCAACGCGACAGGTCGATCAGGTGTGATCCCTGGTCCAGGAGCTCACCTCCACCAGATACCGCCGGGTCAGCTCGCCACTCCCGCTCATACCCGGGCCGGCCCCCGTGGCCGTACCGCGCGCGGATGTACATCAGCTCACCGACCTCTCCATTCACAAGCATGTGCCGCGCCTGCCGAATGGACGGATGGAAGCGATGATTGAACCCGATCTTGACGGTGACGTGCTGAGCGGCGGCCGCCTCGAGAAGCGGACTCAGCTCTTCCGGAGTACGCGCGCCAGGCTTTTCGATCAGCACATGCTTACCCGCGCAAATCGCGCGTAGTCCAACGCTCGCCAGCGAGTCGTGGGTTGTGGCAACAATCACCGCGTCGATGCTGCCATTCTCGAGCACCGTATCCAGCTTTTCGACCGCTCGCGCCGTCGAAAATTTCGCTGCCAGTGCCTCGGCGCGGCCGTGATCCTGATCGAAACAACTGACCAGCGTGTGCTCCCCCAGGCCCGCGGCCCGCTTCTGTCCAACCAGGCCACAACCGACGATCGCCACTCTCATTCCGCTGGCCAACCTCGGTCTTCCGGAACGATCCGTCGCATCGTATAGATATCCGTGCCTGCCAGCTTGTCTCGCCGGGCCGGCAGATCGCGCCAGTTGTCCCATACTGCCGCGAGCAACCGGCCAGTAACCCCGTTGGTAGCATCTGAAATCAGAAAAGCGATCAGCTCAGCCGGTGTCTCGAGGGGTGTCCCACCCTCTTCGCGCTGCCGCAGCGAGCGAGCATAAAATTTGTCGCCCACCCGCTCGGGTCCCGCCGCGATGACCTCATCAAGGAGGCGTGTGTTGAGCGCGCCCGGAGCGACCGCGTTCACGTCGATGCCGTCGTCGGCGACCTCAGCAGCCAGCGTTTCCATGAAACGCACCACTCCGGCCTTGGATGCTGCGTAGGCGCTGAACCGAGGCAGCGGTTGGGTCGCCCCACCGCCAGACATGATGACTATTTTGCCCCTGTGCTGCGCTCGCATATGTGGCACGACCATGCGACAGCACAACACCGTGCCGAGCAGATTGACCTCCACCGCGCGCACCCATTCAGACCAATCCTGGTCTTCGACACGCCCGATTGGCCCATACACACCCGCGTTGCAGACCAGCGCGTCCAGCCGACCGGTTATTCGGAGTGCCAGGTCGACCACGTGCTGCACCTGGTCTGGCTCGCGAACATCCGCGACTTGTGTCAGGACGCACTGGCCGGCCGTGCTCGAGCTCCGCAGGCGCTCGGCGACCCGCTCCAGCTCTTCGCTACCGCGCGCCGCGAGCACGACGTGCATTCCGTCCGCCGCCAGCCGCTCGGCTACCGTTTCGCCGAGACCGCGGTTAGCGCCAGTGACGATCGCGACGCGATCCGCCGAACTCACGCTAGAACACCGGCGCGGCGTGGGCGACCTACTCGGACGTACTGAATGCGATCGTCGCTCCCAAGTTGGGACAGGAAGCCAGTCTGATCGATCAACCGAGGAAAACGCATCTTCTGCACGAGAAAGTCGACGTCCAGTGCCTTGAACTCCGGCCACTCGGTCGCCAACACGGCGACATCCGCGTTGTCGAGTACGTCCGCGAGGCTGTGCGTGAGCCGTACGTCACTCAGCTCGTCCGGGAGCCTGTGAACCGCGGGATCATACGCTTGCACGGCGACGCCGCGATCGACCAGCGAACGGGCGAGCTCCACAGCATACGATCGACGGAGCGTGTCGGTACCTGGCTTGTACGTGAGGCCAAGAAGCGCGACGCGCGGTCGTGACACGCCGTGCGTTGAATCCAGGACACGCTCGCGGACCCATTCAGAATGCCGTTGGTTGCTCTCCAGAACGGAGCTGAGGAGAGGCACCGAAACGGCGTGTTTTTGGGCGAGGGACTGGAGAAACGCGACA
>JAFAPL010000778.1 GCA_019247135.1 Chloroflexota bacterium
TCAGGCTCTTCGACGAGCACGGTGATGCACAACAGCGCCAGCGTACCACGAAAGACCATGTACTAGTGAGAAGTAGCCCTTCTCGCTACTACATTTTCGGCCAAAAAATCGACGCAACTTTCTGGCAGAATGACGCAACGTGTTCTCCGTGCTCAGGGTCCGCGGCGACGTGCTGGGTGCCGACTGAGTTGGCTGCACCCGAAATATCGGCAACCCTCGACGGTGACCTCGGCGGCGAGGAGCCATGGCGTGATGTGCTGCGGCCGCCGGCTGATAGCCGCCGGCTGCTGGCCGCCCGCTCCGCCTGGGCCGTCCTGGCGCTGGCCTCCGGCGACGATCGCCTTGCCGCACGCGTGGCCGACGGCCTGAGCCGCCCGGAGGCCTCGCGCGCCCGCGCGCGGCTCGAGGCCGAGGGCCTGCTGCAGTTGCTGCCGCTGCTGATGGCGCGTGCCGGCCGCGCCTGGTGCGTGTGCTCAGATGCGGAGGCCATCGTCGAACAGATGCGTGCCGATCCGCGCCTGGCCTTCACTGGCGCCGTCGGCGACACGGCCTGGCCGCAGGCGTACGTGCGCGCTGTCGACTTGCCGCAGCTGGTCGATGCCTACGCATTGGACGCTCACCTTGACCAGCACGCGGATCAAGCCGGCGATCAACACATCCCCAGCGCAGCATTTCATGAAATCCTGCTGCGCCCGGTGGCCGAGCCGTGGCCATTGCCGGAGGCGCCCGCCGCCGTGCCCGACCTGGTGCGGGCGCTCGACGTGCTCGAGCTGGCTGTGGAGCGGGCTGGCGTGCATCGCGCCGAGATACACGCCGCCTGGACGCTGATCCACATGCGCGCCGACGCAGCTGTTCCATCCTGGCATCGCGCGCGCCGCCCGCCACGCGTACGCTCTGCCGCGCTCAGGCTCGGGCACCGCGCCGCTTCGCCGTTTTCTCGTGCGCTGGCCGCCACGCGTGCCGCCGACGCTGACCTGCTGTCGGCCCTGCTGTTCGCGGCGGGCACGCCCGTGTCGCGGTCCACCCTGCAGGTCGGTATGGGTTGGCAATCGGCGCGCTTGCAGGCCGCGGTCGACGCGCTCGTTGCGGAGCCCCCTCGCGGCCAACAGGTGCTGCTGCTTGATGACGAGCGGCTGCAGCTCGTAACCGCCGCGGCCGCCAGCGGCCAGGTCGAGCGCCTGCTCCGGCACCTGAAGCGCGATGGGCTCCCTGAGACGCTCGAGCTGCCCGAGACCGTGTGGCTGGTTATGGTTATTGTCGTGCTCGAGCAGCCCATCACGCGCACCGAGATCACCGCGCGCCGCATGGCCGACAGCGATCGACAGGTCCAGATCCTGCTACGCCATCGTCTCGTCCGCGAAGAGCCGCGCGCGGCTGTGCCTGGCCGCGGTATCCCGCTGGTCACCACCGACCTGGTGCTGCGCCGGTTTGGCCTGCGTTCGATCGCCGAGTTGCAGGATTACCTGCTGACACATGCACAGGGGCTTGAGGAGGCTCGGCTACCATTCCTGGCCGACGGCTTCAATGACGGCGGCGCCATGAATTCATGTATTCACGAAAGTAGCAATAGCACGTGAGCTTGATCATCGAGCACGCCCTGTTGCGAACTAAACGCAACGTCGGCGATCAGCCGAACGGACCAACCTTCAAGAGCGCTTCGTGAATTCCTGAAAGCAGGCATTCAGCAATTCATTCAGCTTCATGTCCCGATCGAGGGCCGCTTGCTTGAACGCGCGCACGAACTCGGCCGGCATGCGGAACTGCAGCGGCACCAGGTCAGCGGACGGTCTGACGCCGCGCTGCCGCATGGCTGCCTGTGGGCGCGGGGCACTGGCGTCAAGGTCGGCGGCAGTGACTGCAACGGCCTTAGCCATGCACCAGGCTCCTGCCTCGAGCTGGTGCGGTCTTCATCCTTTCACGAAAGACGACTTTCACGTTTTCAGCAAAGCATGATTTCACGTCTTGCCAGAGAGCGGCCACTTCGGTGGCGGAGGGCCCATTGGCCACCAACTCAGGCGCGGTGCGGCCGCCGGTCATAGCCACCGCGTACTGAACCCGATCGGCGATGAACGACGGTGCGACGCGACCGTGCTCTGACAACGCGGCGATGGTCTGAGCCGTGATGGTCGCGTTGGGCTTAGCCTGAGTGATCACGAACACGAACGGCTTATGCGCTTCTCTCACCAATGTCACCGTCTGGGCCACGGCCCACAGATCCGCGGGTGATGGTCGCACCGGGATCAGCACGAGGTCCGCCAAACTCAGGACCGAGGCACTCTGGTCAGAGATCGTTGGCGGCGTGTCGACGAAGCAGTACGCCGCCCCACGACGAGCAAGCGCCGCAAGGCCGGTCTCGAGCCGACTGAACGGAACCTCGGCTCGCTGTGGCGTCTCATCTTCGCGCCGTTCGTGCCAGCGGCTCAGGGTGGCCTGGCGATCTGTGTCGATCAGCCACGCGGGCGCGTCGCCGACCCGTTCGGCTTCGACAGCCAGGTGCGCCGCCAGCGTGGTCTTGCCGCTGCCTCCCTTCTGCGAGGTGATCACGATTGTTTTCAACAAAGCTCCCTTTCATGAATACATGCTTTCAGCAACGTAGCAGAGCCCAGGCCAACCGATATGTGAGCGGTCGTCACGTCTGGAGCACAAGCCGAACACACTGTCCGCCCGCAACTCGCATCCTATGCGCCGGTTGACCAGCTACTGACGTGCTGCCGTGCTGACAGCTCACGGAGTGCCCCCGCTCCGAAACCTCCAAACTATGACGTGCCGCCAGCCACAGCCACATAGAACGGCTTGGCCGGACGCCACCGCCGGACGTGCGGTTCGGTATGTGGCAGTTGCCGAGACAGGGTGGAGTTGAACCGCTACCGCCGTCGCGCTGAGACGCACTCCGGTTCCGGGCAAATCCTGGACCCGTGCCGATTGTGCAGCTTGCGCTCAAAGTGACGATCGGCACCCGGCCAGGTGCGAACGACACGGAAACCAATACCAGCTGCGACCACAGCAGCCAGTAGTGGCGAGCCGTGGCCCTTGCGGTGTCTTTCGATGCGTCGATCGATATCGTCGGCGTAGCCGACGTAGTGCTGCGCGCCCGGGTGGCGGCCCGACCTGTACGGCTGATCGAAGTGGACCAGGTAGCAGCCCTGGATGGGCGATGCGGCCGAGTTCGCTGGCTGGGTGCCGAGGGAAAAAGTGCTCATGCCCCGCGCTCGGCGGCGCGAGAAGAAGCCGAACTCGCACCCGCAGGGCCGAAACGACATTGGAGAGGAGGACGCGCCAAAGCGCGTTGCGCGGCGTCGCGCTGCCATCCTGAGCCGGATGAGCACGCGTTTCGGCGCACGGCTGGCCCAGAACACGCGCGCGCTCAGCCAGGCATTATCCCGTCGAGCGTTAGCCGGCCTTACTGCTCGCCGCCCGCTGCAGGCTCCTCGAGGTGGAGCTCGGCGACATCCAGGCCCAACAAGATTTGCTCGGCCGTTTGCTGGATGCGGGCCCCTGCAGTCTTGATTGCAGCGATGGCCTGGTCACCACCACCGGCCCAATCAGCGACGTAGCCGAACGACCAGTCGTCAGATTCAATGCCGATCGCGTGACACACGACATAGGCGATCGACTCAGCTTCGAGCTCCTTCAGTGCGCGATTGGCGATGTCCACATGTAGCAGCGCATGCCCGAGTTCGTGCACAAGCGTCTTGACCGGGTGCGCCGGTGCGAGGTTGACCTCCACACGAATACGTCGCAGCGACTGCGACCAATCGCCGTTGGTCTCGCCGTCGAACACATGGTCCTCGACCGTGAAGCCAATTGATTCGGCGACTGTCACGAGACCCGCGTATACGCCCATCGGATCATCGCCAGTAAGACGGCTACAGACCTCCGGCAACGGCTCGCCCTCCGTCTGATCGAGGTCAAAGACCGGTACCGGCCGGAAGGTGACGACAACGCGCTTTGTCGTTTCGGACGACTCGGCGTCGCTTTCAGCTGCGACGCGCCGCGTGACCGGCGCCAGAATCCAGATCGCCAGCTCACCGCGGCGGACCACACGGCCGAGACGTCGCCAGGTCTGGAAGCCCGCGACGCGCGTCGCCGACGAGCGCTGCAGGAGGATCAACAGGCTGTTGCTGAAGCTGTACTGGTGGAAGCGGGCCTGCATACGCAACCAGGTCGACCACGCCTCCGAGCTGGTGAGTTGCGCGATACCGTTGCTGAGGCGCTCGAGCGCTTCGTCCTTGCGACTACTGGCGATCATCGGTGGTTCCTCCTGGGGAACGGGGGCTGTGATGCGCCCCGTCCGGCGGAGTGCCGGCCGAGCGGCAAGGCCGAGCGCAGCGAGCCAGGCCTGAGCCTTGCTGCGACCACGACCGGCGATCTGCCAGGGTGACGCGTGAACAGCCCGCGTCAGGAGGGACCGCTAGTTGTTCGGGTCGCTATGGAGGGTCAGCGTAGTGCGCTCAACGGACTACGCCGGCACCTGGTTCGGTGCTTCGACGTGATGGGCAACCGAACGGCCTCGAATGCCACGACATGACCGGCTCGGTGACAGTAGGTCGAATAATGGTGCTGACCGGGCACAACGTCGCGAGCGCTGGACGCCACAAGGCATTGACACCGAACGCAGAGCGCCACATGATGCGCTGACACATCCGCGGGAGACGTTCATGACCTTCACTGCCATGACTCATGGCGCGACGCTCACTCGTGGTCCTTTCGAAGCAGCCAAGCTCCGACCCCGCAGGCGTGCAGCATGCCCAGCAACTCGCCGCGAACTGGGTGGCTGAAGGGATCACGCCGGCACTGGTGGTGCTGGCAGCCCGGATCTGCTGTTGGCCGCGGGCCGACCACAAGAAGCTGCGAACCTATACCGCGATCTGCTGCGCGACCCGGGACCTGGTGAGGTCGAGTACAACGACGACAACCACGCCTATCGTGAGCGAATGGCGCGCGGGCTGTTCGAGTGTTGCCGGCAGTTGCGCGACCTGGGCGGCTTGGTACGGGCGCGTGACGAACTACTCATTATTCTGCAGCGGCTGGACGCGGAGGATATGACCGAAGAGGCCACTCGGCTCGGCACACCCACGGCCAGCCTGTTCGGTGAGATTTACCGCGAGTTGGCCGAGGACGAGCCACGTACCGCAGCCGGCGACTAGAAATGCGTAGAGGTGATGCCATGAGTGACTTTGTCCGCCTGAGAGTCTCAGCGATCCAATCGATAGACGAGGGCGAAATCGATGAGCTGGTGGTCAACCGCCAGTACATCTCACATCTGGTCCGGCGCCGAGACTACACCGTGGTTCACTTCGCGAATGGCAACCGGACTGTGAACGTCTGCGAATCGCCGACGGACATCCTGTTAATGGCGCCGTGCCGGCCACCAACGGAAAACGATGTGCGGCCCGGCACCCCGTCTAATGCAGTGCGGAGGGAGAGCTGAACCATCGTGACGCCGCTGATGCCGGCTGATGAAACGGCGCCACCTTCAGTTACGCTGACCTCTTGGGTCGCTGGCACCGGCGCCCACCATGCTGTACTCCATACGTCGTCGGCGTTCCTTGGGAATGTGAACGACATCTGGTTTACGTGGCAGCTGTGCCGCGCGCCGCGGCTTTCGCTAATAGAGGATCTCGGCAATACCATCGTGATCCACAGGCCAGAACACGTTGAGCCAGCGGAGACGGAGCGCTATCGCTGCCGAGATGTGTGCGTGTGAAGCAGCACCGCGCGTCAGCAAAGGAAACTGCGTTGGTTCTCGGTGAGAACCTTGAACAGCGGGTCGCGATGGCTGCCCGTCGGCTCGGTCTGGAACCCGCTGAATTCATTATCAACTGCCTCGAGCGACGCTGCGCACAGGTGCTTACTCCGCAACGCCAATTGTGGACGAACGACCGACGCCGGGCTGAGTGGCTAGTACTTGAGAGTAAGCAGATATATCTCGATTGCGAGTCCTGCGATTACGCCGACGGCATCCATTACACCGCACAAATCCGGGTTTGCGTCGCACCATTGTTGATTCAAAGGATTGGAAAGCGTGCCGGTGAAGCCGACGGTAAGAGTAGCTTCAGCAAACGTAAGGAAAGCCTCTCCAATGTCCACGAGTGTACCACCCAGACGGTTATGCGGGTCATGGAATTGCGAGAGGACGAACGAATGGACTCCAGCCGGAACCTGGTCGTTCCATGTAATCGTGCGATGACCTGCCCCGAACAACGGGGCCTGTCCGATGCCGTTCTGTTGAACGCCGGAATTGCCGATCACGTTGTTGTTGTCGTCGAAATAGGTTAGCAGAATGCCCCCAGTAAATCCTGCGACCTTGTTTGTACAAGTCATCCACTCGGTGAAGGATGCCACTTGTTTGTCCGTATCAAGCTCGGCGGTTGTTACCATAAAGTGGCCGCCGCCGAGATCCACGCGGCGAGGTGAGATCGTCAGGACCGTCACGGGTACCCCCACTACAGACGTAATGCTTAAGTGTCAGCGCTCATATCACAGCACATGCGTTTAGTCAATATCGCGATCGGAATCGGGTGTACTAGAAATGGTCCCTGTGGCTTCCGGGTGGGTTGGTCGGCCGGATAGGCTGCAGCCATCTCACGCAAGGGACCGCCGCGAAGCAAGCACGACGGTCCGAACGGAGGAGTCGTTGGATACCGACCTCCGCGAGCAGATGCTCGCATCCGCAACTGACGCGGTCAATGCCCTGTGCACGTGGGCGCACGACAAGCCGATAGCTGATTTCGGTGCACGCGAGGAACGCGTGCTGGAGTTGGGCGCCAGGTGCTGGCCACGTGGCTGGGGCAGTTGGCCAGCGTCGCTGGGCTACGCTGCCCGGCGTGTCCGAAGTGCGTTGTTCACTCGCTGAAAGCCGCACGCCGGCGGCGGACACCACGCACCGTCAACAGTCGGTGTGGAACAGTCCACATTCCGCGCGTGCGACTGACCTGGCCGCGGGTGTGGGCACACTTGGCTGCCGCTCAGTTCGGTGTTGGGCATAGCCGCTAAACAGCGGACCAGCAGTGGGCTGCAACAGTGGGAAGCCATGTTGGGCGGCTTGACCACGTTCGCTGAAGCGGCCCAGCTGCTTGAAACGCTGGCGGGAGTGGATGCCGGCATTGAGACGCTGCGCACGCATGCGAAGCCGCCGGTAGCGAGCTCGAAGGCGAGCAGCGCGCCGCGAGAGCACAGGTTGAGGCCACCCAAGAACCGCCAGCGAACTATGCGCCAGTCGAGGATGGCCAGACCCTGGTGGTGGAGACCGATGGTGTGATGGCGCGCTATCGCGATCGTCATCTCGATGGCACCTTGATCGAAGGTGATTGGCACGAGATCAAGTTGGGCCTGGTGGGCGGTTGGCAAGACGGACAACTGGAAGATGCGAGCTACGTCGCGGCACGCGAAACGGCCAGCCAATTTGCGCCACGGCTCGGGACTGAGGCTGCGCGGCGCGGCGCGCTGGACGTCGCTGGCTGGCGCGGGCTGGGCACCGACGGTGGTGGTCAGGAGGCCATCCTGCGGCGGGTCCTGGTGCTGGGCGATGGCGCGAAATGGATCTGGGAGCATGTAGCCACCACGTTTGGCAGCGAGCGGGTGGAAATCCTGGATTGGTGCCACTGCTGCCAACACCACTGGGCTGTCGGCAATGCGGTCCACGCTGCTGAAGCACCGCAGGCTGAAGCATGGGTGGAGCATGCCAAGGAGGTCATCTGGCAGGACGGCCCGGACGCTTTGCTCCAATTCCTGGCGAGCTGTCGCGCTCACTCCGAGCAGGCTGCCAAGATACTCGAAACAGAACGCGGCTATTTCCGCACCAATGCGGAGCGGATGCGCTACCCGACGTACCGTGATCAGGGCCTACCTGTCGGCTCCGGCGCCGTGGAGTTAGCCGCCAAACATCTGGTCCAACACCGCATGAAGCGCGCCGGCATGCGCTGGAGCGAACTCGGCGCCCGCGCGATCCTCCACTTGCGCTGCGCCCTGCTCAACCATGGCCTCCTCAAGCAAGCCGCCTGAGTCAGGGACTAAAGTCGGTTACACCCGTCGGAATCTAAAAACACAAATCTTGGACGTCAGCCGCTGTCACCGTTCACTCTATTCGCACCTGAGCTACGCGAGTCCCTTTAGTCCTCCCTACGCGAAATCGGGGCCTGGGCTCGTCCGGGCAGTACATCGTCCAATTTCGATGCTGGCCACTTGCCGAGCCCGTATATAGGACTGCGCGTCCTGGACAGTGCGGTGAGAGCGTCCGTCCTCCACTCCCCTGGCACCACCAACCCATCAATTACCGCACTTACTGCAAAGGGTAAAAAAAGGTAAGACCGAAATCGTCCAACTAATGAGGAGATAGTAGACTCCATTGCTTTCTTGGTTCAAAGGCCCTCGGACTTTGTACGTGAATCCCGCGCTTGTTTGCGTGTCGTCCCACATTTGCGTCAATGGTACATCCAGCTATTATACCGGCGGGGTCCGTACTAGAGCGCTAGCGTAGTGGACGAGGATGTAAATCAATGGCTAATCAAGAACCGATATCGTTCGACTGGCGTGAAAACAATCTCGCAATCAGTGTTGAGCTACTGAGCTGTAATCAATCACTTGAGGCCACGGCACGAGTCCTGAAGTCTCTCGAACCGGTTTCGTATCCGATATCGGGTGTTAGTCAACTGCGCTGGAGAGATTCGCAGCCAGTAGCTCTCAATGAGTTGACAGCTTTGTTGCCAACTCAATGTTTTCCGATTGTGAATCGTTCGGAACTTATATCGAAGCTGACGATGGCATTTGAACGCCAACGCATGTCTCAATTGCCTGCTTCAGCGCAGCCAGAACATCTTGTAGCAACGGCCGACGTGGAACTCCGGCCGCAAGCAACGGTTGGAGGCATGCTGTCAGCCGGCGATTGGACCAAAGTGCTTTGGGGCTGGGGAAGTTATTCCGTAACTTACTCCGTGTCCCTGACCGCGAGCGTGGCAGGCGCCTTCCGTTGCTACACTGCCCCTGTTCCATGGCCAGTGTCGACGGGCACGATCCCAGCGCATGGATCGACTGAATTGACCCATGAGGTCATCGGGTACGGCGATGTTTGGCTGTACTGTCCTGTCAATACGGACTACATCTTGGCGACTGTTGGACCCTAGCGAAGCGAGGCCCCTCGATGGGCGTGGCTAAGTACACCGTTCCCTAAATAGGGAATCCGGTGCCAGGCTGCCGTAGCGGAGGCTGATCGGATCAGTGTCAAGCATTGATTTCCTGGAGACGGCGCTCCAGATCCAGATCTTCGCCTGCGGACCAACGCCAGCAAGCGGCTGCATGTACGCGACAACGCCCTGTACCTGGTCTTCAAGCTGGCGGCAGGGCGACACTCTGGAAGTCAGGCACGTCCATCGTGGACGCCTCCAATCACAGGCGGATAGGCACGGCCGCGGCCGGATTGTTGAGGGCTTTGTCCACGACGCGCGCGTAGCGCGCCGTGGTGCGCGGGTCGACATGGCCAACCATGTCCTGCACTGCGCGCAGATCGTGAGTGTACTTGTACGCAAGGGTGGCGCCCGTATGCCGCAGCGCGCTGGTTGGAGAGCCCCGAACGCTTGAGGTCGAGCCGCCGCAAGTGGCCGTCGACGATCTTGCGCACGCCGCGGCGGCGCCAGCTTATCCACGCCTCCTTCTGGGACAACGGCGGCCCGGCCAGCGGCGTCAAGCGTACGATCTCGGCACGCTGGCGGGCACGCGCCTCTATCCGGTACGCCTCCAGTGCCTGGCGCAGCGTCTCGGGCTCGAAGCGCTCGGTCTTCTGCTCGAGCGCCACCAACTCGCGGAACTTGCGGTCGCTGTAGTCGTCCACCTCCCAGCCCAGCGCCTCACAGACGCGCGGCAAGTTCCAGTCGCGCCCGACGCGCAGCAGCCCCTCGCGCAGCTCCGCCAGGCTCATGCTGTGTGCCGAGTACGGTAGAAGCGGCCTGTCGCTCATGTGTCAACTCCCCGTTGAACGCCGCCGATCGGCGGCCCAGGCGGATGATCAGATTAGCTGACCGGACGAGGCCTGGAGCGACCGGAGCGCGCACAACTCTTCGGTGTGTCTACGTCGAGGCGCGCGCCTATTGTCGGCGAGCCACAAGGACTCCTGGTGCAAACCGTCGCCGCCGGAGGCCGACCGCCACGCTGTGTTCGAGTTGACCCCGCTCAGCACGGACGCGCCATGACGACATGCTGACGCCCGGCGCGGCGCCCAAGGCAGCGCGCCCGGTGCTGGAACTTGGCAGTCGAACCTTAGCGACGAAAATTGTTCCGTGGCTATCGGAAACCCGTATTGCACCAGCGTGAGCCGCAGCTAGCCCAGCCTAGAGGCGAACATCGGACGCTAGCCCGTAGCGCCTCGTATTACGACATCGCGGATAGCGACTGCACCCATAGAACTTGCCGAACCTACCGTTGCGTAGAACCCAGCGGCCGCCGCAGGAGCAATTCGCGGCGCTGACGGAAACCTTCGGCTGTTTGCCTGTTGGTGCAGGTTGCGGCCGAGCGTCAAGCTTGTCGCGCAACTTACGGGTGGGAGCGCCGCCGGGCACTGCCGAGGCCGTCAAGTCGGGCGAGGGGAGTGTTGGTGTAGTCCGCTGCGATCGTGGTGGCTGGTTGTCGAGAAGATTGGCGATGGCCTCAAGGTGGCCGTCGGCGTTGGTACGCCATGTTGACAAGGGGATGCGATAGATTGCCCAGCCGGCCCTTCGCAGGACGACATGGCGTTGGATGTCGTCGGTCGTGTAACTGCCATCGGCACGAAAATGACTCGGGTGGCCGTCGCACTCGACGGCCACTGACTCATGCCGCTGCTAACAACCAGGTCGATTTTGTAGCCGCACGAGGGATAGTGGCTGATGACCCGGTAGCCACGATCGCGCAGGCGACCCGCAATGTCCTCCTCGAATCGCGAATCGAATGTGTCCAACAATGCCTCGAAATCGGGCGTTGCTTCGGCGTGCAGCAGAAACTTCTTAAAGTAGCGCTGCTCGCCAGACGGAAGTTGGTCCGGCTTCACGGAGGTGACGCACACGAGCCGCTCTGCGGCACGGGTGATGGCAACGTTGAACACATTCGGATCTTCGAGAAAACGAAGACTCATCGGATTGAAGTCCGCGTCGATGACCGTAGACAGCACGACGACGTCACGTTGATCGCCTTGCAGGCTATGCGCAGTGCCGCAAGTAATCTTGTGGCGAGCGATGTCGCTTGACGTGAACGTCTCGGCCACCGCCTTGGCTAAGACCAGAGTTCCGGAATTGCCGGGCCCGGTGTCAGGCTACATTAGCCAGGGGCGTGACGAGTTCTGGTTGTAGGAGTGGATCGCGCAGACGACGCTCCAGGTCCTGTCTGGTGAAACGCCAGGCAAACGGCTTACCGAGGGCG
>JAFAPL010000217.1 GCA_019247135.1 Chloroflexota bacterium
TCGTGGGTGGACAGCGGGTACTTGTGGCCGTCGTAGGTCACCCAGTCCAGGCAACCAGCAACAAGCACGGTCCGCTCCACCGGAGGATTCAGCGCCGCGACGAGCAATCCATGGTACCGCCGAGTGTTGACGCCGGCGACCGTGCCAGATGCGTAACCACCCAGGCCGTTGGTCACCAGCCACTCACGTCGGAGCGCCGCGTCAAGATCGGCCGCGATGTCGGGGCCGAAGCTCACCAGCGGCTGCTCGAGGATGGTGGGGGCGCCGTCGTGCGAATGGATTTCGACGTCTGGTTCGGCGGTCGCGGTCATCGGAGAGCAGTCTCGACCGCGACAGGTGCTTCGGACGTCACGGCATGCCGTGGCGCGATCATCTGCGTGGCGGTTTGCTCGAGTAGCTTCGCGACGAGGCCCGTCCAGCCAGTCTGGTGGCTGGCACCGACGCCTCGACCGCTGTCTCCATGGAAGTATTCGTGGAACGGCACGAGGTCACGCCAGTACAGATCAGCTTGGAAGAAGTCTTGCGCACCGAAAACAGCACGGCGACCAGTGGGGTCCTTGAGAAAGATGAACTCCAGCCTGCGCGAGATGTCCGCCGCGATCTGCCACAAGGTCATTTTGTGGCCTGAGCCTGCAGGCGACTCGACGAGGAAATCATCGCCGTAGTAGTGGTGGAACTTCTGCAGCGCTTCGACCAGCAGAAAATTGATCGGAAACCAGATCGGTCCACGCCAGTTGGAGTTGCCGCCAAACAACCCGGTGCTGGATTCGCCTGGTTCGTAGTGAACTTCGTGCAGCGAGCCGTTCACTTCCAACCGGTACAGATGATCCAGGTGATAGCGGCTGATCGCGCGAATGCCGTAGTCGCTCAGGAACTCGTCAGGATCGAGCATGCGCGCCAGCAATCGCTTCATGCGATGGCCGCGCACCAGGGTCAGCAAGCGGCGTTCGCCCATGCCTGGTTCCTGCCAACGCGAGACGAGACTCGCCAGCTCAGGTTTGTGGTTGAGGAACCACTCCATTCTGCGCCTGAAGTTCGGCAGCCGTTCAAGCAGATCTGGTTCGACGGTTTCCACCGCGAGCAACGGCATCAATCCCACGAGCGAGCGCACCTTCAACCGCTGGAAATCGCCGGACGGGAGATGCAGCACGTCGTAGAAGAGCTGGTCCTCGTCGTCCCACAGCGGTACGCCCATGCCGCCGATGTTGTTCAGTGCTTCCGCGATATACAGAAAGTGCTCGAAGAACTTGCTCGCCACATCTTCGTACGCAGGATTCTCGCGGGCCAACTCCAGAGCGATCGAAAGCATGTTGAGGCAGTACATGCCCATCCAGGCCGTACCATCCGCCTGACCCAGGTGTCCACCGGTAGGTAGCGGAGCGCTGCGGTCGAAGACGCCGATGTTGTCGAGCCCGAGAAAACCGCCCTGGAACACGTTGTGGCCGTCGGCGTCTTTGCGATTCACCCACCAGGTGAAGTTGAGCAGCATCAGGATCAGCTGGCGCTTGGCGAACTCGGCGTCGGCCATCGCCAGCGGAATGCAGTGAAACGCCAGGTCCCACGCGGCGTACCACGGGTACTCCCACTTATCGGGCATCGAAACAATGTCGGCGTTGTGGAGATGGCGCCACTCGTTGTTGCGACCGTGTTTGCGGCTTTCGGGGGGCGTTGGTCCCGCGGGATCGCCGTCGAGCCACTCTTCGACTTCGTAGAAATAGAACTGCTTGCTCCACAGCATGCCCGCGAATGCCTGGCGCTGGACGCGCCGCTCGTCGTCGGTCATGTGCTCGGCGCCGAACTGCGCGTCATAGAACGCATCGGCTTCCGCCTGTCGCAGCGCCAGCACCTGGTCCGCATCCGCGAGTGGCGTCGCCCTCAACCTGTCCGCGAGCCGCAGCGTGACCGTCACCGTCTCACCCGCGGAATGCTGAAGGTGTACTGTGCGGCTGCCTTTGTTCCGACGCGTTCCCGGTTGACGGCACCGGTGCGGCCGTTCACGATGAAGTCGTTGATGCCGTCCTTGACGTACGGTGTTCTATTCGAGCCACCCCACAGCCGCTCGGCGTTGGTCTCGTTCTCGGTGAATAGCAGCTCCGATGCACCCTCGCAGGCGAGCCAGTAGTCGCCGAGCGTGCGGTGCTCCGCACAAACAATCCCCGGCGCGATCTCGCGGAGCACCGGACGTTCGTCCGCGCGCAGGCCGCCTGGATCGGGCTCGCTGCGCTGCCACGCCCACGTATTTCGGAACCAGAGCATCGGCAGGATGTGCAGTGGCGCCGAATCCGGCCTGCGGTTCGTCGCGGCAATTCGGATAACGAGGTCAGTCGGCGATGCCTTGGCGTACTCCACCTCCACGTCGAAGTAGCGGTTCTCGGCAAAAACACCGGTGTCCACCAGCTCGTATTCGGGCTGATCCTTGCCTCGGCGACGGTTCTCAGCAACCAGTTCGGCGTAGGGAAAGGCGCGCTGCTGATACTTGTACAGCGCCTTCATGTACGAGTGGGTCGGAGTGGAGTCCAGGTAGAAGTAGTACTCCTTGACGTCCTCACCGTGGTTGCCCTCGGGTCCCGTCAGGCCGAAAAGACGTTCCTTCAAAATAGGATCGGCCTCGTTCCACAGTGCGACGGCAAAACACAAACGGCCGTGGTTGTCGCTGATGCCGAGCAAGCCGTCTTCGCCCCAACGATACGTTCGCGAGCGCGCGTGATCGTGTGGGAACGAGTCCCAGGCCTCACCGCTGGCCGAATAGTCCTCACGAACGGTGCCCCACTGACGCTCGGAGAGATACGGGCCCCAGCGCCACCAGGGCGCTGTGTGGGCTCTTGCCTGGGCTTGTCGTTGGCGCTCTGCGGCTGGTTGGCTAATCATGGATGGACTGTCTCGGCGACCGCACGCGTAATTGCCTCGACACTCATCGGTAGTTGCCCTCACTCATCAATCTGCCGTTGGATAAACCACGCCGAATCTACGGCCGTAACTCTCCGCGGACGTGATGTCCGTCAGGTGCCGACTCGGAGGCGGACTAGACCACGCTGAACGGATCGTCGATCACATACCGCCACGTGCCGTCAGCCTGGCGACGGATGACTTCAGTGGTGTTCCCGCCCAGGTCCACGGCTGAACCGTCTGGTTCGTACAGCGCGAGCACCTGGTCGATGTCACCGGTGTTGAAGGCCTGCTCGAACACTGCAGGCATGTCGTCTGGCTGAGTCGCGGGCATTGGATAGGGCCCTCCGTAGCTGTTCGACAGCCATGCTGGCACGTCGCGGAGCACCGCGACCTGTAAATCAGGCCGAGCGGCGTTTCCAGTCCCGAAAAACCTCGAGGAGTCGTTCGCGCGCGGCCGGTTCGATCGATTCGGTTGGCAGTCGACCCAGCGCGCGAAGCGTCTGCCGCATTTGCTCCAGGTACGTGCGGCACCCGGAGCATTGCCCCAGGTGTGCTTCGAACCGAGCGCGCGTAGCATCCGGCAGTCGATTCTCGAGATAATCGGTCACGAGCTCCACGAGCTCCTGGCAGGGCAGGTCCTCGTTACCGACGGACATGGCGGACGATTTCAGCAGTCAAGGGAGGCCCATGTCAAAATAGCTCACGACGCTGGTCACCGGGCCGTAGGTCCACCAGATGGTCTCCGCTCGAAGGCCGGGCGTTGCACGGCGTCGCGCGGTCGAACACCGGCCACGCCGGGAGGTGCGCGCCTAGCCGACGACGGGTCAGGTCCAGGAAAGGCGGCCGCGTCGGCGGCGTTCCACAACGCGAGGGAGAAGCACAGCCGGCCGTGGTTGTCGCTGATCCCGAGCAGTC
>JAFAPL010000389.1 GCA_019247135.1 Chloroflexota bacterium
CGTGTTCGCCGCCTTCGATACCGACGACGCCGAGGGATTCCTGGGCGAATGGATGAAACAAGGTCTGTCGTCGGCCGGTTTTACCCTGTCGGGACCGGGTTTCCTGACCGAGCAACCCGTCCTCGATGCGTCCACGACCGTTCCCGTCGGCGTACTCACGACGCACTTCTGGTCACCGGATGTCGACAACCCGGAGAACAAAGCGCTTGTCGACCAGTTTCCGCACGAGTACGTCGACGATGAGACTGGCGCACCGGTGGCCCTGAGCGGGTATGCCGTCGCCATGTGGGATGCCATGACGGCGCTCGACATCGCGCTGAAGGACGCGCAGGACGCGCCGACCCTCGTCACAGCGCTCGAGGCGGTCTCGTTCAAGAGCCCGCGCGGGATGTTTACCTTCAGCAAGTCCCACAACCCCGTTCACGACATCGTCATCCGCGAGACCAGGAGCGTGCCCAATGCCAAAGCCACCAACGTCGTCGTCGATCGCCTGCCATTGATCGCGGACCCTGGCTGAGTCTCCGTCCGCTTCAACCACCGAGATGCCTTGGGGCACGGTGTGCCGCGTTCTACACTGTGGCGAGGCGATGCGCTTGCTCGGCCGCATGAGCCTGCAGACCAAGGTCCTGCTGATCCAGATCGGTATCGTGGTCCTGGTGGCGGGACTCATCAGTACCACTGTGATCTCCGTGCTGGCTAATCTGGTCGAGCAGCAAGCTGGCGAGCGTGCCCTCGGCATTGGTGAGGCGGTCGCACTTATGCCCGAAGTGCGCAATGCATTCGACGCACCTGATCCATCAGCGGAACTGCAGCCGCTGGCCGAGTCCGTGCGACAGGCCGCCGGCGTCAGTTTTGTGGTTATCAGCAACCGCGACCTGATCCGGTATACGCACCCTAACCGGGAGCTTATCGGTCGCTCACTGCTCGATCCGCCGCCCGCGGGTGGTGTCCCCGAAGACGACGCGAAACCACTGCGCGGCGAGCCAGTGGTTGTCCAGGAGGAAGGCTCGCTTGGACGATCGATCCGCGCCAAGGTGCCCATCTACAACACTACTGGCACCCTTGTCGGTGCCGTCTCGGTGGGGATCCTGGTCGAACGCGTCCAGGATCGGCTCGCCCGCGACCTGCCAGCACTGGCCGCGACCGCGGCAGCCGCGCTGCTTGCTGGCATCGGCGTGTCATTTTTGTTGGCCCGCCACATCAAGGGCCAGACACTGGGGCTCGAGCCGGCCGAGATCGCGGCGCTGTTCGAGCAACGCGAGGCCATGCTGCATGGCATCCGGGAGGGCGTCGTTGCTGTTGACAGAGCCGGTCAGATCACCGTCGTCAACGATGAGGCGCGGCGACTTCTTCGCTTGCCCGATGGCGTCGAGGGCTGGCCCGTGGCTGAGGTCATTCCCGACTCCGGACTGCCGCGCGTACTGACCAGCGGCCAGTCCGAGGCCGACCAGTCGACGCAGTTGAATGGTCGCTGGATTGTGGTGAGCCGTATTCCAGTCCGCATTCGCGGCAAACTGGTTGGCGCGATTGCCACCTTCCGCGATCGCACCGAGTTCGAGGAGCTTGCACTCGAGCTCCAGGGGACCCGCAGCTACCTCAACACATTGCGCGCGCAGGCGCACGAATTCGCCAACAAGCTCCATACCATCGCCGGATTGCTCGAGCTCGGTTGGGAAGATCAGGCCGTGGCGTTCATTACACAGACCACCCGCGAGCAGCAGCAATGGATCGACGAGCTTCCGACTCGCATCGCAGACCCAGAGCTTGCTGCGCTGCTAGTCGGGAAGGCGAGTGTTGCCTCCGAGCGAGGGATCAGCTTCTCAGTAAGCGAACACAGCAAGCTCTCTTCGGCGCATCGCGCGAGCGGGCTCAGGACAATACTGGGCAATCTCATTGAAAACGCGTTCGACGCCGTCGACGGTCAGGCGCGCCGCGATGTGGTTGTCAGCATCGAGGAAGAACCGGACGAGCTTCACGTCGAGGTCCGGGACTCCGGTCCAGGCGTGCCGGAGGCACTGCTCTCGCACATCTTCGAATCCGGCTTCTCTACCAAGAGCACCGATCCCGGTTCGCGCGGCTTCGGTCTTGCGCTGGTTCACAAGCTCGTTGAAACGCAGGGCGGGAAGATCACGGTCCATAACGACGGCGGGGCGCTCTTCGAAGTCCACCTGCCACGCCGCGTCGTGGCTCCACCTGCTCCTGCTCCTCCGGTGATGGTGGCTTCTCAGTGAACACGGTTCGGACGGTCATCGTCGACGACGACTTTCTTGTGGCCAAAGTGCACGGCGCATACACCGAGCGGGTAGCCGGCTTCGAGGTTGTCGGCGTGGCGCACTCCGGTCACGAGGCCCTCGAGGTCGTGGAGCGTGTCAGTCCGGACCTGCTCGTCCTCGATATCCATTTGCCTGACATGAGCGGCCTTGAAGTTCTCCAGGAGTTGCGGCACCGTCGGTCAGCCGTGGATGCAATCGTCGTCACCGCGGCCAAAGATGTGGACTCGCTGCGCACCGCAATGGCTGCTGGTGCGCTGCGCTACATCGTCAAGCCATTCAACTTCGATCGATTCCGCGACGCGTTGCAGAGTTACCAGCGATTCATCGGCCGCCGGGCAGCGCTCGAAGCTGTCGAGCAAGATGATGTCGACCGGCTGTACGCGTCAATGGCCGCGCCGCCCGACCAGTCATTGCCCAAGAATCTACACCGTCCTACGCTGGACCTCGTGGTTAGCTGCCTGCACGAGGAATCGGAGTCGCTGAGCGCCCTCGACGTGGCCGACCGGACTGGACTCAGCCGTGCGACGGCGCGGCGCTACCTGGAGTACCTGGAAGCGTGCGGGCGCGCCGTGATGCAGTTGCGCTATGGCGCCGCTGGCCGGCCGGAGCATCGCTATCGCCTCGCCGAAATGTCGATCCGACCCAGCTGATCAGAACGCGCGAGTGCGCACCTGCTCGAACGTTGTCAGGTCAAAGCTGTCCCTGGTGTTGAGCGACGATCAGGACTGCCGTGGCATGTCAATTTAGATGGCTCTGGTTCGAATTCCGTGCAATGCAGATCGTTGGGTGAGGAGTCGCCCTACAAGCGACTTGACTGGTCCAGAAAGTGGTTCCAGCCGGAGCAGATTTGAAAACCGTCAGTGAACGTTGGCGTGTTGGTGCTCTTGCGCCAGAACGCAAGCCCCGTGCTGGTCACCTGGTAATATCACCTGTCCCGTTCGGGTCACCGAATTCGCACGTGACCGCCTCGCCCACTGCCGACCCGATTTGAGCCTGCAAATCTGCGAATCCGAATATGAATTGTGGAACGTCTGGACTATTGCATTGGTCCGAGTCACTCGCGTGCGTATCGGCTGCAAGTGGCACTCCTGCACAAAGCGCAACCAGCAAAAGGACGGCTGCTGTAGCAATCCTGCGCATCTGAGTGACCTCTCGTTGAGCGACTCCCATCATCCTTGATGTGATCGCCAACCTGACCTCGAGATGTTGACACCCTCCTGCGAAGTTGTGCCCCCGAGCCGGCACGCTCGGCACCGCCCGTGGCCAGGATACGTTGCCTGGTGTGAGCGTCGATTGGTAGGCGTCACACAGGGCTGGCCACCGACGGCGAAGCTCAACGGCGCTGCGACCTCAGGTACATCGCCATGCCCTAAAACAGCGGTTGAGCTGCGTTCACTCCTCGTGCCGACCTGATCGTGGTCGGTGACTGATCCGAACTCGACGGAGGAGTTGCGTTGTGCACCGAAGAAATACACGCGCGCTGCACCTGCTGTTGGTGGCGCTGACGGTGCTTGGCGCGGCGCCTGCGAACGCGTTCACGCTTGGCATTCATGAAGGGATCGTCAGGGATGCACTGACGAAGGTCATGGAACAGGGTGCACTACAAAGTGTCATCAGCGCGAACTTGAGCAGCGACCTTCACCAATTATCCCCGGAGCGGCACTTCGACAACGCGGCCAATCCCAGTGACATCTGTGACCGCTGGGACAAAGGCCTCAGGCAGTTTCTGCAGCAAGCGGTCGACGCGAGCGCTCCGAAAGGACCCGAGAAACGTGAGCTGACGGATCGCCAGGGCGCTCTGAATGCATTTGGCTTGGCGACCCACGCTGTCGAAGACTTCTACTCCCACACGAACTGGCTTGAACTCAACCTGGGTCAGGGCACTCTCGGCACAGCCCCACTCCTGGGGAGTCAGTGCGATCCGGCTGCATTTCCAGGCGAGCTGCAGAGCGGGTACTTCAGCGTGACAAGTCCGCCTGATGGGTGCCCCGGAACTGGTATTTTCGGCACAGGAACACCTCAGCCTCCGCCACCATTCAAATACTGCCACGCACAACTCAATAAAGACGATCCCAACACGTCAGAAGGCGCAAAGCAGGCGCCGGACGGGACCAC
Organism: Chloroflexota bacterium; assembly: GCA_019247135.1. Next base: position 4,389 of record JAFAPL010000389.1, read on the forward strand.
TTACCACGTCCTTGCCAGGCGATTGGCAACCACAGCCACCGCGGACGCTTGGCAGGCCTTACACGAGCGAATTGTCTCCAAGTACGGAGCAGACCAGTCGATAGACGCAGAATGCCTTTTCATGAACCTTGCCTGGGGTGGCAGTACCACGTGTCAGCGGCGCTGGAGGGTCAAGGCCACGTGGCGCTCAGAGGCTTCGTTCGAACCGGGATCCGAGTATCTCCAGACTGTCGATGGCCCTGAAGCACACCTGACCTGGGTGCCCACGCGCTATCCCGGGCCCGAGGCGCCGGCGGTCTACGCACCAGTACAGGGGCAATGGACGACAGACACGGCCACGCTGGTCTGGCTGCATAGCTGCGAGGATCCCGGTGTACAACGGACCGGACATGCCACTGACCTCGGCTTGGCAGGAAGTCTCGGCCTGACCGGCAGCGGTGACGTGCATGGACAATTTCGCGTAACACCAGAACCCACACCGGTCGAAATCTTCGAATTACTCCAAGTAGCGATTCCGGAGTTCTGGACCCCGTGCATAGGTTATGCAGCAACGACTGTCGGTGTGGGCTCTCAAGTTGACGATGACTACGACACCGTGGCTGGTTTCCGCCAACTCGATCTGCACGCCGGCCCTGTAGAGTCCACCTCCAGCGGGCTGACGACTGACGTCGATGGAACTCACCCGGTTGATTGGGGCTTTTATACGGATGACTGGATTCTGGACCTGGAGCCGGAGCCCGGTCCTGACGCACCTGTGGTCGCCAACACCTCAAACCGAGTGGGCCAAGCCAGGACGATGTCTATCCGGCCGACCACGAGTTTGCGGCCAAGCGCGGCGCGGCAGTCCGCAGCCCACCCAAGTGACCGCGTGCGAGTCGGAACAGGTAGACACTACATCGACCTGTTCCGACTCGCAACAGCTCCATTCGCACACCGACGCAAATAGCACAGGCGATCAACTCGGGAGAAGCCTCATGAAAGCCGTCGTCATCGGGGAGTCGCGCGTCACGCGAGCATCCCTGTTGAGGGTAGCATTTCTCGCCGGCGAGAAATGCTAGTGTCACGCGGCGGCGCTCCAGCCAGCGCAGACGACGCCCCCGACGGACGGGAAATGCTCCAGGCGGGCGTCCTCGCGAGACTGAATCGCAGCGGCGAGCAAGTGTGAGTGGCCCTGCGACCGGTAGAGATTTTGGGTTTGACTCACGCCGCCGCAGCGGCTTGCAGCTGGCGATAGTAAATGGCCTCGAATTCGGCAGGTGGCGCGTTGCTGATGGCGCTGTGCCTCGGTTGTGGTTCCACCAGTGGACCCATTTCGCTGTGGCGAACTCCACCTGATCCAGTGAGCGCCAGGGACCGTTCTTGTGAATCACTTCAGCTTTGTACCAACGGTTGACGGCTTGAGCCAGTGCATTGTCATGGCCATGTACAGCACCGCACGCACTTGTGCTCGGCCTCCCCACACCGCCCGCCGACCCCGCATGCGCCCACTGTCGCGATTCAGTGGCGCCACACCGATCAGCGCTGCGAGCTGCTTATGCCCCAGTGTACCCAACTCGGACACCTCGGCCAGTAACGTCGTACTGAGCACCGCGCCCACACCCGGCATGCTGCGCAGCAGGTCGTCTTTGGCGCGCCACAGCGGGCTCCGCTGCAGCCGATCGTGCCGCTCGCCATCGAGGTCTCGGATGCGCTTGTCCAGCTAGTGCAGGTGCTCACCAATCTCCGGTCGCACCGTCTCGACTGCGCGTGCGAGACGATTGCTCTCGGCGGTCCGCATCTCCACCATCTCCACCCACGGCTGCGCTCCAGATGGCGCTGACGACACGCCACCCTGCGCCTGGATTGATCCATCACACGGACCGCGGCGCTCAAGCCTGCGCTTTGTCGAAAGGCGCAGTCCTCCAGTTGCCCTCGCCGCCTAACCAAACTCTCCATCTAACGGGGTCAAGCCCAAAGCGCTGATGTTCGCCCCTGCGCGAATCGACGCCTCGCTGCAAGCTGGCGCGCTTATCCCGCAACCGGCCCTGAGCCAGGTCCGCCAATGTTGCAGTATCCGTAGTGCCGTCTACCATTGCGTCCAGAATCGCCCGCCCGGAGGTGCCGAGCACGTCACTGGCAACATCGCCCAGCTTGAGATTCGCGCCTTCAAGTGTTTTCTGAATTCGGTTGACTTCACGAGCTCTTTCCCGTACCAGCATGGTGCGGAAGCGGGTCAGCTCGCGCAACTTGCGCTGCGGTCGGTCTGGGAATAGCTTGGACGGAGTAGTCCGTGGCGTAGGAGATCAGGGATCCACTCACAATCCTTGACATCGGTTTTGCGACCGGGCACTCGCTTGATGTGGTGCGCATTCGCCAGCACCAGCGCGAAGCGGTCCTCAGAAGATTGAACAGTGGCTTCCCGTACACGCCGGTTGACTCCATGGCCACGTGCGTTGCGCCTTGCTCGTCGAGCCAATCGCTGAGCACCAATAGATCGGCGGTCATCGTGCCGAAGCTGCGTACTTCCTTGCGCGGCGTGCCCTTCGGCCCCGGAGTGATCATGCACGCCACAACCAGCCTTTTGTGGATATCCAGTCCGCAACACCGCTCGTATAGAACGTTCACAACCGACCTCCCCACGGCTCGTAGATGATGCTGCGAGCGGATGCCTCAACTGCAGTGTATGCGTGCGTGCTTCTCGCGAGGAGAGCGACAGGCTGTGGTGCCTGGAGACACCCCGGTCAGAGTATTAGCGGGCTCGCTGCACCAGACGGAACCCCGACCAGCGTGTACTCGCACCATCGCGGCGACGATACCGCTGGCAGCATCTCATCCCGTTGTGGTGCCTACTACGGCATGCGCGAGTATTAAGGTTGGCCGAGCCGCTGCGTCGCTGATGTCGTTGAGCGTGCCTTCAGCGCGGAGGACACTCCCTAGCTCCGTAAAGGCCTTGTCGTACAGTTTGACCGAGTTGCTATTGAGGCGACGGTTGATGGGACACCTTCCTGATGCTGGTGCAGATCACTGATCACCTCCCCACGGACTGGTCCTTTCAGGCCGTTTTCGATTACGGCGACCACAACCAGAGCGCGCCAACGCCCTCACGAGATGTCCCGTGGCCCGTACGAGTCGATCCGTTCTCGCACGATCGGTCGGGATTTGAGGTGCCTGCAGGCCGCGTGCTAATGGCCTCAGTGGCTGAGCAGATTACTCAGCAGCGATCCCAAAGCTTCGAGCACCACGTCCAGGCCAGCCTCCACAAGGGCCACGACGCCGACCGGGGAGGTGGCGGTCGTCCGGATCTCGTCTAGCGGATCCATCACGTCCGCAGCGAGGCGTTGCACGCGGTCCACTCGGTGGGCCGGTCTGATGCGGGATCGTGGGTGAACCGTGGATCGTCGAGGTTGGCGGGCAGGATGCCAGGCTTCATCAAAGCACGTTCGTCGTCTCTCGGCTTGGGGTCTTGGACCACGCTTATGGAACGTAGAGGCGTGCGACTTTCGCGGAACACAGTGCGTTGTCCTCCGCTGGCTTTCCAGGATTGGGATTGGTTGGTCGCCTGGGCAAAGGCACCCTCGCCCATCAATCCCACCTAAACCCCTCGCCGTAATCAGCGCACCGCGTTCGACATGGCGTCTGCTCGGCTGACTTCGCCGCTGGTTTTGACGGTGGTCAGTTCGGCACTTCGGCGACCAACTCGGCCGCAGGGGTGTGCATTGCCCAGCGTACGCCGTGTTCGATCGCGTGCGTCACCTCGACTCCAAGTGACCGCGCGATGTTCGGGGTGCGGGTGCTCCTCGTTCACGATGAGCACGCGATGTTCGCGGACAGCCTGGCTGAGCGCTGCAGTTGCCTCGTCGAGCGTGATCTCGAGGGGATCGCTGCCACGATCGACCGTGTCAGAGGCCTCGAGCGCGGCGCGAATCTCAGCGGGCAGAGCAGCCGGACCAAGCTGACGCTCTAGCTCGGCCCGCTCCATCAGGATGGTGTCCGCCTCGGCGAAACGGCCGACGGCCTGCAGCGCGTAGACCAGCAGGTCGTTGTTGAACGAGATCGTTTGCGGCTCAACGGCCGATCGCAGAAGCCGCAGCGCGCGCTGATAGGCACCGTTGGGCAAGGCCGTGACCCACTCGGGCGGAGTGCTCGCTGTAGCCATCGGCTTGACTATTCTCTCGATCGGTCGTCGTCCGCGCCAGCCGACCCAGGCGACCGTCGGCATTAGAGCCCGGGGGCGAAGCATGGCTCAGGCTGCCCCAGGAGACTCAAGCAAGCCGCCGAGGCGATGCGCCAACCGATGCGAGCACCATCGAATGTCGACCGGCGAAATGCGACCAAGCGCCTCGGTTGGTCAGGGCCCGCGCACATCCATCCGCGAGTCCGATCGCCAAGGACCGTGCTTCAGTAGCCGAGGGCGCAGGTGATTGGGACGCCATCAACGGTTCACAGCAGCTGATTGCTGGCCGTTGATTAATGAACGAAGAGCCAGTCTAAGAAGGTCACCTCATCGGGAGATTCGGTCGGGGGCGGTTTGCCCTTCGGCCCATTCATAGAGCGAGTTCCTCCAGCTGCATGAGCAAGGCGTAGGCGGCCAAACTGGGCGCATCTTTGATCTCACCCGAGCGCACAAGCGCCCAGAACTCCGAGTAGCTCAGCCAACGTATCCGCAGATCCTGCCCTTCGACTGACAGCGTCTGCCGGCTAGGGGCCAGGTCGGTCGCCCGGAAGACATGGAAGCCCTAGGTGCAGTAACCGTACGCCTCAAAGAGATAGCCCAAGTGGCGCATCGACTCCGCCCGCAGGCCGGTCTCTTCGTCAAGCTCGCCGCGGGCTAACTCCAGCGGGTCAGTTTCCGGGCGCTCCTCCCACGATCCCTGGGGGAATTGCCAGTAGCGCCCCTGGACTGGGTACCGATACTGCTGAACGAGGTGCAACCCGCCGCGCTCGACCGAGACCACGAGGGCGAACTCCGGCTTCTCTACAACGCCAAGCATGCAGGGGGGACCCGTCCGGCCGCTCGATAGCGTCCTCCCTGACGGTCATCCACCGATTCCGGTAGACGACGCGCGAGGACCGTTGGCGAATACTCATGGTCCGACTGTACCGTGGTGACGGGAGCGAAACTGTGCCCGCGGACGGCGTCCAGCTCTGAATCGCAGGGCAGCGAGCGTAGGTTGCCAGGCGTCGCCTGAAGCAGTGTGCTGCGTCCAAAGTAGGTCGCCGCACTACCGCGTGGTCAGGGGGCGTGCCTGTACACCGCTTTTCATTTCCGTGCAATGTATCCCCATTGCTCGGGACAACTCGATGCCAGGCATCCGCCGCACCGCCGGCGGCGCCTCCTCGCAGGTCGGGCACGGATGCCTGACGGGATCCGAATAACGGACAGTTGTGCACGGCCAGACAAGCCAATCCGAAACGGTGCGATGCTCCACAACGTGGGGCAGCCAGGGCCGGACGCCGGTGCTGCGTGTTGTGAGTCGGGAGACTCAGAACGGTCACTCAGTGATCAAGGTAGCGCTCAACCGGATGAGACCACCGCCAGCGCGTGTGTTCCGCCAACCGGAGGGGCCGCCCTAGCGAGCTTCGGAGTCCGCTGTGCGATCATCTTGACGGGTACGCGGAACCGACGGGTACGCCCGGGAGGATCTCGCGTCTGGAGGCCGAGAATGCATGGGTATAACAGCTTGAGGCTCCGAACCGGGTGTCCCTTTGGGAGGTTTGGACCGGCCGGCCTCTTGCAGAATGACTCTTCGCCGGAAATCAATGTGTCGGTGGAATCCAGCTGCGCTACGTGAGCAAGTCGTCTGCCACAAACAGACCAGGTACACCGGGCCAGTTGCCTGCACTTGCTGATCGCGGCCATCGGCGCGTGGACGACGCATACCTCGCCGATGCTGGTTCGCGCGACAGTTCTGATCCTTTCTGCGCGTGCTCCCACTCCGACCTGCGCCGGGCGAGCCCGTCGCGTCGTGCCCGATAGGTGCGGACTGTCATCCCGCTGGTTTACTTACTGCTCCCCGTGCCAGGTCAGCACCTGGCCACCCTGGCCCAGCAGCACCGTGCCGGGGAAAACCCGCAAGCGCCAGGGCGTCAACCGCAGTCCGGCAAACGTCGGCGAATCAGGACTCCAGCCCGGCACAATTGCCGGGTCATAGCCAACCGGCTCAGGTGCGTTTTTCAGCAGAGACCAGACCTTGTGTCGCGTCTGTCGATCCTCAAGCAACTCCGCCCGGCACTCCGCGACACAGGTGTCGTGGCTGGGTGACCAATAGCTGCAGGATGCAAACGGATGTCTTGACAAGTGTGCGCGCTTGATCGGCGTCGGTCCGGTGCCGATCCAGCCCGTCAGGGTTTGGCCGTCCCAGACCCAAACCGGATGGAGGATGCGACTGCGCGGCCGGCCCTGGTTATCGACGGTCGCGACCGTCGCCCAGACGATGCGATGCGCCATCTCGATGAACACGGGCGCGACTGTGGCCAAGTCTTTAGTGCTGGGCATGTTGCACCTACGGTAGTGGATCCTCACCATATGGATCGACCTTGATGGACGCACACATGCAGCGGCGTGGAGCGGCTTGCGCGCGCCTCCTCAGCCGCCGGGCTCATCGGCGCGGAAAAGTCCGGATAGCTGTTGCGGGACGTCGGCCGGCTCAAGGCACTGTGCACCTGGTACCGACCGGAAGCCCGCCGCCCCACTTTGTCATGCCCTCACTGGCGGCGCGGTCGGGGAGTGCAGCACGGACTGACGCGAGGCTCGTAATGCCAGTCCCTGAGTCGGCCCCATGTAGCGTGAGTTGTCGGTGTGGACGAAGTGCTCAAGGTGTGGCTCAAGATCTGTTCTTGAAGCAAGTATTGCCCACCGAGATATCTGGGACCGGCAAATCGGCTGTGA
>JAFAPL010000549.1 GCA_019247135.1 Chloroflexota bacterium
GAGTGGGTCGCCAGCTTCCTCCAACCAGCGCAAGTTGTAGCCCTGTAATCCGCGCGCATACTCCAGCGCGGTTGCAAGGTCGAATCTGCCGTTGGCGTCGACGCACAGCCGCTGGCCGTCGTCGCCCAGAAGCTTCAACACGGCCTCGATGCGGCGGACGTCCTCCGCGAGCGGGGCGCCGCCGATCTTGATCTTGACCGTACGGTAGCCCAGGTCGAGATACGACTGCATCTCGTCGCACAGCGCTTGCTCGTTCTTTTCGGGCGCGTAATACCCGCCCGCCGCGTAGACCCAGACTCGCTCGTCGACTTCACCGCCGCGATAGCGCTCGGCGAGCACGGCGTACAGCGGCTTCTGCTCGATCTTCGCGACTGCGTCCCAGATCGCCATGTCGAGCGTGCCTACCGCCACCGAGCGTTCGCCGTGCCCGCCTGGCTTTTCGTCGGTCATCAACAGCGACCAGATGCGGTGTGGGTCGAGATTGCGGCCGTCTTCCGTCGCCACTGCCCACGCATCGGCTGCCTGCAAACGCGGAATGAAGCGCTCCCGCAAGAGGCCGCTGGCCGCATACCGCCCGTTGGAGTTGAAGCCGTACCCGACCACACGCCGTCCGTCACGAGCCTGGTTCGTCACAACGGCGACAACGGATGCCGTCATTTTTGAGAAATCGATGTAGGCGTTGCGCATGTCGCCGCGCATCGGCGCCACCATGTCGAGTACCGCCTCGATCCTGACCTCGGTCCTGACCTCGGGTGTAGAACGGCTCACGCCCACACGCTACCGGAGCCGATCCCGTGCACGCCGAGCTACAGCGAGCTACAGCGAGCGACTGCAACTGGCCGCATCGCACTGCTATGCTGGGCGCCGAGTGAGCCTCAGCCCAACCCTCGATCGACAGCTCGAGTCGCCGCCCCAACAGCAGCGGCCGCGCACGGCGACATGGGTCTTCCGTGGCGTGGTCCTCCTCCTCTTCGGACTTCTTTCCGCGCAGCTGTGGAAGCTGCAGGTGGTCGACGGGCAGGCGTATACGAATCGCTCGGCCCAGAACTGGCTTCGACAAGGCGTCATTCCGCCCCAGCGCGGCGTCATCTACGACCGCAACCGGACGCTCCTCGCGAGCAACGCCCCCATCTTCGTCGCGTCGATCACGCCCGCGGACGTCCCCAAGGGGCGCATGCAGGAGATCATCATCCGCCTGGCTAACGAGCTGCGCGTCGCGCCCGACGACATCCAGAAGACGATCAACGTGCGCCAGGCGCGACCCGACTACAGCCCGATCAACCCGATCCAGGTGAGCGGCAACGTCTCGCGCGACGCGATGATGCGCATCTCTGAGCACCAGATCGACATGCCAGGCGTGCAGATCGGGGTGAAGTCGACGCGCCACTACAACGACGGCACGCTGATCTCGCACATCATCGGCTACATGGGCGCCATCTCCGCGGACGACGCCGACGAGATGCAGGCGGAGGGGTACGGGCTGGACGATCAGATCGGCGCCGCGGGTATCGAGCAGGCGTACGAGAAAGACCTGCGCGGCACGCCTGGCCGACGCATCTACCAGGTCGACGTGAGCGGCCAGGAAGTCGGCGAGCTGCGGCGCCAGGACAAGGTCGACGGCAACAACCTGGTCCTGTCGATCGATCTCGAGCTCCAGCGTGATGTCACGCGGATCTTGCAAGAAGGTCTGCGCAACGGGCCTGGCGGCGCCGCGATCGTCATGGACCCGCGCAGCGGCGAGATCCTGGCGATGGCCAGCACACCCAGCTTCGATGCCAACGTCATCGGCAACCCTGCGCGTGAAGCCGAGTTGAATCAGCTGCTGAACGATAAAGACAACACGCCGATGTTTCCGCGCGCATTCTCGGGCCAGTATCCGCCTGGCTCCGTGTTCAAGCTGGTGACCGGCTCGGCGGCGCTGCAAGAAGGCGTGGCCACCAGGAACACGGTGGTGGATGCCAAGGGCGTGATGTACGTCGATTCGGATCAGTACCCGGGCGTGCGCCAGGCCTTCAACGACAATGCCGTCTACGGCGCGGAGAACTTCTTCCAGGGCGTCGCCAATTCCTCCAATATCTATTTCTTCTATCTCGGCGGCGGTTACCAGGAAGGCGACAGGGTGCTCTTTCCCGGCCTCGGAGTCGATCGGCTGGCCAGGTACGCACGCGCGTTCGGCTACGGCTCCCGTGAAGGCCTGGACATCCACGGTGAGCAGGACGGCACCATCCCCGATCCGACGTGGAAGCAGTTCCACAAGGGTCAGCCGTGGTTCAAAGGCGACACCTACAACATGAGCATCGGCCAGGGCGACGTGCTCGCCACACCCCTGCAGGTGGCTAACACCACCAACGCGATCGCCAACGGCGGCACGCTGTACCAGCCCCACCTGGCGAAGGATGAGCTCGACGCCGACGGCAACGTGGTCAAGGAGTTCACGCCTGAATCACGCCCAGTGCCCGTAGATCCGGCGAATCTCGCCGTTATGCGCCAGGCGATGGAGTGGGGCTTCGAAGGGCCGTGGCTGAAATGGTTCAAGATCCCCGGCCTGCGCCTCGCGGGCAAAACTGGCACCGCCGAATACGAAGGCCCGGTCGACGACCACAACAACCTGCCCACGCATGGCTGGTTCACCGGCTTCGCGCCGGCCGACAATCCCGAGGTCACCGTGACCGTGTTCGTCGAACACGGCGGCGGTACCAACGATGCCTCGCCAATCGCCGCG
>JAFAPL010000550.1 GCA_019247135.1 Chloroflexota bacterium
CGCACGACCTTCGAGACCTGGCGCGCCCGCTCGCCCGACGGCTTCCTGTTCGCCGTCAAGGGCAGCCGCTATCTGACCCACATGCGCAAGCTCAAAGACCCCCAGGAGCCACTGGCGCGCCTGATCGACGCCGCCAGCGGCCTCGACGGCAAGTTCGGCCCCCTCCTGTTCCAGTTCCCCCGCCGCTGGGCGCTCAACCTCGAACGCCTGGCGACCTTCCTGGAGGCCCTGAGCACCTACCCCGGCCACCGCTCCGCCTTCGAGTTCCGCCACGCCAGCTGGCTCGTGCCAGACGTCTACGCCCTGCTCCGCGAGCACAACGCCGCCCTGTGCCTGCCGATCGGCTGGGAGATCCCGCTCGACGTCCAGCTCACCGCCGACTGGACCTACCTCCGCTTCCACGGCGGCCAGCACGGCATCGGCTTTGCCGACGACGAGCTCATCCCCTGGGCCGAGCGCATCCGCACCTGGCGCGACCAGGGCCTCGATAGCTACAGCTACTTCAACAACGACCCCCTGTGGCACGGCCGCCCCGCCGCCATCGACGACGCCCACCGCCTCCGCGACCTCGTGAACTAGACGCGGCCGTTTGTGTCGTGGCTCGCGTCCGTTCTCCTAGCGCGGTCTTAGGGTCATCAGACGCAGCGAGGCACGAGCAGCGAGCCACTGCAGGCTCGGCTCGTCCGCCGGTCAGCCACAAGCTCGTGCCGCCGGGGCGAACTCAGTCCGTGTCCGGGTTGAGGGCGCCCATGGGGTAAGAGCGCGTGCGCTGCCGCTCGAACTCCGCCCGGAGTTCCGGGTTCCTGCTCAGAACGTCTTCGACCTCGCACCGAAGCGCGATGAAGGCAGGGTACTCGAGCCCCAAGAGTCTCTGTAGCGCTTGCGGGTCTGCTTGCATGGTGCCGGCAAGCTCCTCGACGCTCCCGATCGAATACGCGCTCAGCAGTTGCTGTTGCGCTGGCGAAAGGGTGTTCAGCGTCGTGAGTCGTGTCAGTGCTGGATAGGGTGGCATGATCATTCTGGGTACGCACCCGTCGGCGCCCGCCGTAACAAGGCTAGCGTGTCGAGCGCGACCTCCTTCACTTCCTGAGCAATACTTCGTCCATCTGACGGTGCTCGAACGCGTTTTCACGGGCCGAACTTGGCCCACACGGACTACTGAGATGCTTTTGGGACAGCATTAGCCCAAGAACTTGCCGATGGACAGCCGAGGCCGAGCCCGAGCGTGTGATCGATGGGCTAGCGGCAGTAGAACGCTTCCCAGCCGTACTGGTCAATATAGGCGAACGGCAGAAGAGCATGGCCGGGACCAAACCTGCTGCGCGGCCCCCAACCGTCGCCCCAGGAATTGCGGACGATGAACGCACCGCCACCAGCGTCGCCCGACAGAACGTAACCCACAGCACACAGTGCATGACCGTTCACCAGTGCGCTGCCGGGCAGAGGCAGCTGAATGCGGCCAAGCGTATGCAGGGCCGGGTTGCTGTTACTTTGATAGAGCGGGATGGATAGTGCCACGACCAGGCCCTCGTCGAGAACGGCACGCATGGCAGCGGCATTCCGTTTCGGCACAGGCGAGCGGTCGCTGGTACGCTCACATGCGGCATCCTCCACGCCCTTTGGCGGCGGCCCCTGACTGACATTCCCCGGGACAACGACCGGGTTATAGGGCCACAGTGCCTCAGCGACGACACCCCGATCGAGCAGCACCTGCATTGCAGCGTGAATGAAGGTTCCCTCTCGATCGGGCCGCCCATCGATCTGTTTTGCGGCCCAATACAGGTGCTGCTCTGAAAAGTCGAGTGGCGCGTCAGGCGGGCGCGTCCGAGCGCTTTCCAAGGCAGCGCAGCAGGCGAAAGCAACGCACGTCCCTCGGTCGCCTTGGTCGCGGACACGATCGTAGCGGTCACGGAAGTCGCGGACCACCGTTATGTCCGGTTGTTCTGGATCGGTCTCAGGCGAAGCGAGCGCCGCGTCGATCGTCTGACTGAGTGCGGCTGGCTCCACCTCGACGTCATCGGGTTTGAGCGCGCCGAACGCGATCTGGCGCTCGCGGCCCTGTTCCACACTAGCCATGACCAGCGGTTCGGTTACCTCATACGCGTCGGCTTGCAAGCCGGCAAGATCGACCTCGGGCCCCAGAAACGCCTGCGTCGCGGCCGGGTCGGCGACGATCAGCCCCAGCAGTTCCTCGACCGTTCGCACCGATACGCCGTACAGGCGACGGATCGCTGCTCGGCTCGGGGCGTGTTGCACACCGAGCAAGGCTTCCAATGTGGTGCCCTGGCCAGCCTGCATCGCAGTTTCGACCATGTATGTCCCCCCTCCCGCGCTTCCGCACTCCGCCGCCGCACACGCGGACGCGCCCAACTGTGAACGAGCACGCCTCAGCCCGGATCGAGACCTCCGTAGGAATACTTGCGCCGCGCCTGGCGCTGGAACTCGTCCAGCAGCGCCGTGTTCTGATTCAGGACCGACTGCACTTCGTCGCGCAGACGGCGGAACCCCCAGTAGTCGAGACCCAGCAGCGTCTGGACCGCTGTTGGGTCGGCCTCGAGCGTGCCGGCCAACTCCTCGACCGTTCCGATCGAGTACGCACGCAACAGGTTTTTCTGCGCCCCGGACAGTGACACCAGGGAAGCCAACAGCGTGAGCGCCGAGTCATACGACATGACAAGTCCCAAGAGAGAGGTGGTGCGCAGCCCTCTTTTCATCAAGTCGGCCTATAAGATCATGAACGGCGGGCCCTCTATGAGCCGATACCGGCCCGATTGCGGGTAGAGGGGACTTTTGGGACAATAGTGGCCCAGGGCAAGAGGGCATGGCTGAACGGGTCGGCCAAGCATTCGCGGCCGAGTTGCGAGCACTGCTGTTGTTGGCGGATGCGCGACGCACGAGCCGCGGCCAGCCACGCTGGACGAGTACTCGTTTAGGCAGTGCCCTCGAGATCGATCCTTCCCTGGTACGACGCTGGTTGCGCGGCGAGCGTGTGCCATCGCTTCAGAGCGGCCACGTCGACGCACTCGCCACGGTTCTGCAACTTGATGAAGCACAGCGCAGATCACTCGAAACGGCCCAGATTCAGGCGTTGCGAGTTCAGACGTCAGCCTCTGTGAGCTCACGTCAACTTGACTCCGCTCACGCTTCCCTTCCTAGTCAACATTCTAACACAGTTGTGCAACAAACGACTGATTCTGACGAACCGCACACCGCGGCTGCAGCCGCTGATGCCGGCAGACCCGCGACACAGTGGCTCACTTTGGCCGAGCTACGCGCTGGCCAGGCCGTGCACGAACACGTTCAAAAGTGGCGCACCGTCCTTGAGCAGTATGAAGGAGAATACGCGCAACTCAAGGCGATGGAAGATGCCGCGCGAAAGTCAGGCAACAATGCTCGACGACTGCTGACAACCACAGGGAACCAGCTCGTTCTCGCAGTGCTCCGTGTGCTTCACGATCT
>JAFAPL010000554.1 GCA_019247135.1 Chloroflexota bacterium
GTCCTCGGCGGCCGTCGGAATTGCGCCGACCTGCTGCAGGAAGCCCAGGGTGTCCCAGCTCAGCCGGTACTCAACGATCTGACCGTCGGCCACCCGATAGATGGCGACGACGTCCATCGTGATTGACTTGCCAGTTGCGGGAGCGCCTTCAAACTCACCACGGTGGGTCCCCCGCCCAACGAAGCGGGCCGCCACGCTGTCTCCCTCGGCGATGATCTGCTCGAGCGTGTACTGCAGCCCCAATGCTTCGATACCGGCCCCGCCGAAGGCATCCTTGAAAGCCTGGCGGCCACGCACTGGTTCGGGAAGGTGAGGAGAGATCAGGATCGCGTCCGGGTCGACCACCTGGTCGACGATCTCCAGGTTGCCCCGGTTCAGTTCGTCCAGTAAGCGCCGAAAAAGCGCCTTGTTCTCTTGGGCCGACATACACAGCCACCTTTCTAGGCTCGACTTCCGCCATCATGCGGCGAGTGGCTGAGAGTGGAGGGGAACTGGAGCCGGATTTTGGGGGCGCCGCGCGGGGAGCGGTGACTGAGAAAAGCGGGTCCGCCACAGTTCTTGGCGGAGCGCCATGAGCAGGTCTGGGAAGGCGATAGCGGTCTTGGAGCGATACCACGGGCGCACGATCCAACTGAGGGTGCCGCCCTGCTGGAGGTGGGCGGCGGCCCACAGCAGCACCAGGCTGTAGACCACTCCCGCGAAGGGGGCGGTCCGTTCAACCGCCTGAGGCGTCTGGTTCTGGGCCTGACCGAAACCGAGGTGTTGCTTGGCGTCGTGGAAGGTCACTTCCAGGGTCCAGCGTCGTGAGTAGGTCAGCAGGATGAAGGCCGCATCACGCTCCAGGTCGGTGCAGAAGAACGCCTCATCGCGGCGCCGCCGGCTGGGGTCGCGCACCACCACGATGCGGATGAGCTGTGAGCGAAGGGCGCCGTGCCACACCGCCTCCAGCGCGAAGATCCGCGGCGTGACGGCCCGACCGTAGAGCACCAGCGGCAGGTCAGTCCAGCGCCGACAGCGGGCGGTCCGCTGCGACAGAGACGGCAAGCGGTCGCCACGCCGGCGTGGGCGTCCTTTCTGGCCAAGACGCCGTGCAGGCGGAGGGGCATACAGCGCCGCGTCCCAGCGCAGCCGACTGATCACCTGCACGTTGGCTGGACGGTCCTCCAGGACGGTCCGACCGGCGTAGGCGCTGTCGACCACCAGATAGATGGTCCGCTCGCCGGCCCACTGCGCCAGCGGACCGACCATCTCCCGCAGCAGTTCCAACTTGGTGGTCTGCCGGTGCTGGGCATGCGCCGTCCGGGCTGCCTTCAGCCGAGGACCAGCGCGACCCTGCCGCCGACCAGTGCGCTGCTGCTCACCGCCGCGTTTGGTGCTGACGTACAAGCGGAACAGGACGGGCAGGGCGAAGCCGCGTCCACTGCCGAAGGGCAACGGGATCCACAGCGCCAGCACCACCCACACATGCCCGAAGCTGGCGAAGGGCTTGCGGGCGCTGGACAGCAGCGGGTCGTGGTGCATGCTCGCCAAGGCGATGCTCTTGCCGCCCTTGCGCGCCAGCGTGTCGTCGCCCAGCACCACCAGCGGCTGATCAGACGGGACCCACTTCACGGCCAACGTGAACACCACCCGGCCGACGGCATCCAGCGTCCAGGAGGCGCGCGAGAAGAAGCGGTGGAAGACCGAGATGTGGCGCTGCCCGATGGCGCCGGAGGCCAGCGCCACGTCGGTGACGGTGCGGCGCCCTTGGCATTGCACCCAACCGAGCAGCAGCCACTCAAACGTGAGATAGCTCCGCGCCTGGAAACAGCAGTCGAAGGCGCTCAGCAGCACCGCCAAGGTCGGCGGTAGGATGAACTCGGACACGGCTCCCTCTGGACTTTTGAGGTTTGGACATCCCCAGAGTTCCAGGGGAGCCCTGTTCCGGTCAACCTACCGGCCCGCTCAGCTTTGCTGCTCTACCCAACTTTGGCGCAAGTCGAGTCTAGGTAAACAGTCGATGAATCTCAGTCGTGCATCAGCCTCGGCTGGCGTCAGCACCAGCGGGTGGCGATGCCTGGTCGCGCTTCTGTCACTGGACCTATGCTCGTATGGAAATGGGCGGAAGCTCCAGGCCGGGCGAGCTCCGTCCGCGGATGTTCTGCCGCGCAGTCTGCGCGTGGCTGGTGGATATGCCGCAGCTCGACCCCGCGCTCGCCGCGGCGCTCGATCTGGTGAGCGGGATGCCGGCAGCGGCCGGCCGAGCTCGTTCGAGGTGCAGTTGCTCCTCCTGGCCAGCACCGCCGAGGATGCCCACCAACGACTCGGTGCGGATGCGCTGCTTTCGTTGTGGTTGATGCTGCGTGCGGACACCGGCCCGGGTCTCGGCTCGCCGCGGTAGCTGCGGCAGAGGACAAAGGCAGCAAGCCAACGCCCCCTCCGTCGTGCGTCGC
>JAFAPL010000556.1 GCA_019247135.1 Chloroflexota bacterium
GCTGCAGGCTCTGCAGGAGCTTGTGGGGGAGCAGAAGCCGCCGCTGATGAGGTACTTCCGACGGCCATGGCGCGTTCGACGTCCCTGCGCGTAACCCGGCCCTGGGCGCCAGTTCCTTCAACGCTGGCGAGGTCGATTCCGTGCTCCTGCGCGATGCGCAGCACGACGGGCGTGTAGAACCGCTTGCCGGCAGAAATTGGCTCCTCGTCACGATGGCCTACGACACCGCCGCCGACGGAGCTGTCGTACGTGAACGTCGGGGCGGGTGGCGGCGGCGATGGACTGTCAGGAGGCTGCGTGGTTTGCGGTTCGGAGTCGCTCTCAGCGGGCGCCTCGTCGCCGATGATCGCCATGTCCGCCTTGACCGACGCTGTCGCCCCCTCGGGCAGCAGAATCTTCTGCAAGACGCCCGCGACCGGGCTCGGGACTTCGGCGTTTACCTTGTCGGTCTGGATCTCGACCAGCGGCTCATCGCGTTCGACGCGGTCACCTGGCTGCTTCAACCAGCGTCCGATGGTTCCCTCGGCGACCGACTCGCCGAGCTGCGGCATCTTTACCACGGTATTCGGCATGTCGTCCTCGAGGGCTAGTACTCCGCCAGACGGCGCGCGGCGACGACCACGTCGTCGACGTTGGGCAGGATGGCTTCCTCCAGAGACGGAGCGTACGGGATGTGCGTGTCGGCTGCAGCCAGACGCATGATCGGCCCGTCGAGCACTTCGAATGATTCTTCAGCCACGAGCGCGGCAACCTCGGCGCCAATGCCGCCGGTCTTGTTGTCCTCGTGCAGGATCAGCACCTTGCTGGTACGCGCCACTGATTCTTTGATGGCGTCTTTGTCCAGCGGCAGCAACGTGCGCAGGTCGAGGATTTCGACGTCGATACCCTCGCGGCTCAGCCGCTCGGCAGCCTCGAGGGCGAGGTGGACGCCGATGCCGTAGGTGATGATGCTCAGGTCGCGACCGGACCGCTTGATATCGGCTTTGCTGAGCGGGACCATGTACGGCTCGTCTGGTACTTCTCCGCGCAGACGGCGATAGCTCTTTTTGTGCTCGAAGAACAGCACAGGATCCTCGTCGCGAATGGCGCTCTTGAGCAGGCCCTTGCAGTCGTACGGCGTGCTGGGCACGACGATCTTGAGGCCCGGCACGTGGAAGAACAGCGCTTCGACGCTTTGTGAGTGGTACAGGCCCCCGTGAACGCCGGCTCCGAACGGAGCGCGGAACACGACAGGACAGGAAAAGGTTCCGTTCGAGCGGTAGCGGATCTTGGCGGCTTCGTTGACGATCTGATCGTAGGCGGGATGGATGTAGTCGGCGAACTGGATCTCGGCGACGGGGCGGAGACCGTTCATGGCGGCGCCGATGGCCACGCCGGCGATGCCGAGCTCGGCGAGCGGGGTGTCGATGACGCGGTTTTCGCCGAACTGTTTCTGGAGGCCGTCGGTGGCGCGGAAGACGCCGCCGTGCACGCCCACGTCTTCGCCGAGGACGATCACGCTGTCGTCCTGTTGCATCTCTTCGAGCAGCGCCTGGCGCACCGACTCCACGAGAGTTAGTTGTGTCATCGGGCAGTCTCGATCGGTCGATCCTCACCCCCCAACCCCCCCTCTCCCTGGCCAGGGAGAGGGGGGCAAGGGGGGAGTAGGTCGAGCTAAAATGTCGCGCGTCACAGGGTTGCCTTGCGCGGCGCGGAGCGGGTGGGCAGGCCTGGCATGCGGCGGTCCGCATAGACGTGGTCGAACGCGGTCGACGCGTCGGGCGCGGCGGCGGCCAGTGCTTCTTCGAGCGCCGCGTCGACCTCGGTCCTCAAACGGTCGCGGATCTCCGCTTCTTCTTCGTCCGAGAGCAACCCGTGGCGATGGAGATACTCGCCGAACACACGCAACGGGTCATGCTGGGGTAGCTCTCGCCGTTCCTGCTCGGGCCGGTAGCGCCGGTCATCGTCATCTGACGAGTGCGGCGTGAGCCGCGGCACGTTCGATTCGATCAACGAGGGACCTTTTCCAGCGCGGGCGTTGTCGGCTGCTTCCTTGACCGCGCGATACACAACCAGCGGGTCGGTGCCGTCGACCGACGCGCCAAACATGCCGTAGCCCATGGCACGCTCTGCCACGCTGCGCACCGCCATCTGTTTCGAAGTAGGCACGCTGATGGCGTAATGATTGTTTTCGCAGACGAAGATGGCGGGCAGTTTGTGGATTGCCGCGAAGTTCAGCCCCTCGTGAAAATCGCCCTTGGACGACGCGCCGTCGCCGAAATAGACGATGCTGACGCCGCCGTCGCCGCGGATCTTGCTCGCCAGCGCGGCCCCCGTCGCGTGCGGGATCTGCGTCGCCACGGGGCTGCCGCTGGTGAGAATGCGGCGGCTGGCGAGACCGTAGTGGGCGGGCATCTGGCGCCCGCCGGTCATCGGGTCGTCAGCCTTGGCCAATGCGGAAAGGAACACGTCGCGCGGAGTCACGCCGAAGGCGACCACGGCGCCGAGGCTGCGGTAGTACGGGACCATGACGTCGCGCTCGGGGTCGAGCGCGAACGCGCTACCCACCCCGGAGGCTTCGTGTCCCTGACACGAGATGTGAAAGGCCTGGAGGCCCTGACGATTCAGGATCCATTGGCGCTCGTCCAGCAGGCGTGCCAGCAGCATCGCCTCGTACATCTGCAGACAGCGTTCGGGTGAGATACCCAGGCGTTCGTGCTCCGGCTCTTCCCCGGCTCGCGCTCGCTCTGGAGCCCTCGACCGCCCGTTCAAGCGCACGACGTCCACGTCTGGCGCCACG
>JAFAPL010000560.1 GCA_019247135.1 Chloroflexota bacterium
CGCCGGGCTGTGGAACATCGACGACGCTGACATAGGCTGGGCCGTCCGTCGGGGCATCGAGCTTGCCTTCGGACAGGGTCCGGGCGTCGATCCCGACCGTGGCGAGGTCGTCCGAGAGCCGAGTGAGTCCCGTGGCCGCGGCTGGCACACCGGGGTTGGATGCCATCACGAGGAAGGTTGCAAGTACGGCTACCAGGGCGGGCAAGGGCCGTCCGCGCCAGGGTGGCGTACCGAGCCACGATGGCACAATGAGCCAGGCTGGCAGACCGAACACCAGGCGCGCGCCGGACAGGCCCGCATGACCGCGAGTAACCATAGCCGCGCACCGACTCAACCGGCGCGCGGGTGAAGACGCGCTGTGATCGTGATATAGCATGCGCTGTCCCCCGGACTGGGCTGTATACAGCCTATTGACATGAGCGGTGCACAGCATGTGGCGAACGCCCCAAACAGCGCCCCATCCGCTGCGCTAGTCAGTTGGTTGGTACACCGAGGCTGTTTCGCACACGTTAGAAATCATCGCGCTGAGCTGCGCAGGGTCGATGCCGATAACATCGGCGGCGAAACGGCTCGCTTGTGTGCGACACCGGATGGTGAGTGGCGCGCCCTGGTCGTCCACGGACGACAGAATCACGATCGAGTTGGACGCTGCCGGTGGACTGCCTCCAGGCGTGTCCGAAGCGCGTACTACCGGCGGATTCCATACACTGGATGCTGAGAGTTGCTGCGCTCCTCCCCAGCCGAGCGCCTTCGACACCACAAGGATGCACCCGAGTGGGGCGAACCACTCGAGGGCGCGTCCCGCGTCGTGTGCCAGACTCCTGTCAGGCGCGCCGGCATCAAGATCGTGCATGCGTGCCCCCTCCGACGGGGCATCGCCAAGTCTGCGGACGGGAGCGACATCAGGCGTCGGGCGAACGCCCCATCATGACGCCCCATTCTTTCCGAGAAGCCATCTGCCAACCCGCGTGGGGCAGACGCCCCACCGGCTACCGGTTATCGGGGTGGAACCTGTCAGGTAAGACCCTGGCGCACCGCGACCGCCGCTGCCGCCGCGCGACGAGACACTGAGCCGGGCGAAGATGTTTTCCAGATGACGGCCCACCGTCTTCTCGCTGAGCACAAGCTCAGCGGCAATCTCACGATCGCTCAAGCCGCTGGCTACCAGTCGCAGCACCTCCACCTGGCGCGCCGTCAGTAACGGCTCCGGCCGAGTTTGACCGTGCTCGACTGACAAGTCAGATGTCAAAAGCGGAGCGGCGCTGTTCGCGGATGTCCCGTAAAGCTCTCGCGCAGTCGCGATCGCATCGTCAATCGGCAGACACCTGCCCTGGTCCCAGGCAGCCGTGAACGCGTCATCTGCCAGCACCTCGTGCAGCATGTCCAGCGCACGTGCGTACACATGTTTGTCGTTCGGGAGAGCGGGCACGGACGCAGCTTCGCGCAGCTTCTCGGCCGCACCGAGCAGCTGCACCGCTTGAGTCGGCTGGCCTGTCGCGACCGCCAGGACGGCAAAACCCTCGAGGCACCTGGCGATCTCCCGGCGATGCCACGCAGCGACACAGAGGCGCAGGCTTTCGCGCATCAGTGAACCTGCTCGTTCGATGTCACCCTGTGCGAGAACAACCCGCCCGAGCTCCAGGAACGACCAGTGTGGCCCGCGCGACGCGCCCATCGCCAACCAGCGAGACAGGCTTTCTTCCAGAAGCTCGCTCGCCCGCGTGTAGTCGTCATTTGCCTCCGCGATAAGCCCTAGCAAGCGGAATCCCTGGGCGATGCCCCACTCATCGTTGCGCTGCCGCGCGAGCGCTAGATTCTCTTCGACGAGCTGGGCGGCGCGATCGTTGTGGCCATGATGGCGGAAGGTCTCGGCCAGACAGTTCCGTGCGAACCAGGTGCTGAAGTCGTCTTCGGCAGAGATGGAAATGCGCAACGCCTGCTCCAGCAACGCGGCGGCCTCCGCGTGCTGTTGCCGGGTGTCAGCATTGTTTGCGAGCTTGGTGAGCGACAACGATTCGCCGGCCCTGTACCCAATCTGGCGCGACAACCGCAGCGCCTCGCCAGCGAATGCGTCACCTTGCCGCATGTCATTCTGGTGAGCAGCGAACTCGGCTGCCCAGTCGAGTACGCGTACTCGCTCCAGATTCGCCGGCCCCGTCTCGACGTTCACGATCCGGCTGATCCAATTCCGAGCCTCGGTCTGCTCCTGTCGTTTGAACCAGAAGTGAGACAGCACGTCCAAAAGGCGCAGGCCAATAGAGCTGCCTGACGGTCCGTCACTTGGCTCGCACCACGCCAGCGCAGCTCGCAAGTTGTCCTGCTCAATTGCGAGACGTGCAAGCCAGTGCGCCTGCTCGGCATCTTCGGTATGCGGCGCGGCTGCCTCGACGAGCTTCAGACACCACTCGGCGTGCCGTCGTTGATAGAGCGTTACCTCGCTCGCTTCGCGCAGCTTTTCCTGCCCGTACTGGCGCAGCGTCTCCAGGAGACAGTAGCGGCTCTCCCCACGCCAGTCCGTCACGATCACCAGGGACTTGTCCGCCAATCCCGAGAGCACGTCCAGAATCGAGCGCGCGCGAAGCTCGTCGTCTGCGCACACCAGCTCCGTAGCATCTAAACTGCAGCCACCAGCGAACACGGACATCCGTCGCAAAAGCCGTTGCTCGTTCGGATTGAGCAACTCGTAACTCCAGTCAACCGACGCGCGCAGCGTCTGGTGACGCGGCAAGCTTCGTCGACGACCACCGGTCAGGAGATGCAAGCGGTCAGCCAAACGCGCTCCGATCTGCTCCACGGTCAGGACATTCGTCCGGGCAGCGGCCAACTCGATGGCGAGCGGAATCCCGTCCAGCCGTCGGCAGATCTCGGCGACAGCTCGACCATTTTCCGTAGATAAGGAGAACCCTGGTCTCACAGCTCTGGCTCGGTCGATGAAAAGGGTGACTGATTCGATTCTCGTGAGGGCCGCAACGTCTGGCAGGTCGGCGGGATTCGGCTGAGCAAGTGACGGAACTTGCCAGGTTGTTTCGCCTTCAATGGCCAGAGGTTCGCGGCTGGTCGTCAACACCGAGAGGCGGGGACAGTTCGCGAGCAAACCTTCGGTAAGAGCAGCACACGCCTCGATCACATGCTCGCAGTTGTCCAGGATAAGAAGAAGCTGCTTCGGTTTCAGATGGTCTGCAAGCGTGTCGGCGGGTGGTCGCTCCGGTTGTTCAGTGACGCCGAAGGTTGTGCACACGACCTGCGGGAGGAGTATGGCCTCCCCGAGCGGAGCCAACTCCGTCAGCCACACCCCGTCCGGATACCGATCCAGGACGTGGTCGCCCAGCGCCAGAGCCAGCCGGCTCTTGCCGACGCCCGGTGGTCCAACCAGGCTTACCAGGCGGTTACCCACTAGAAGTCGGTGAGCTCCACCACCTCCTGTGTGCGACCAACCAGGCTGGTCATCCGCAGCGGCAGGTTGTGGCGTCGGGAAGCGTCGACCGAACCACTGGAAGGGCGTCTCTGGTGACGCACTCGAGGCACAGGAGCGGCGGCCAGCGGCGCTCCTGGACCATCTCGATATCCACGCGGGCTCGTCACTCGGGCAGTCCCTGCATCAAGTCGTGCGCCTCGTCGTCGCTGAGTGTCAGGTACTCCGTGTGCAGGCGAGCCCAGCCGGCCTGCTTCTGCGCCAACGCCAGGCTTTTCGTGTGCCGCACGATCTGGCGAACACGTGCGTGTCGAAACAGGTGTGGATGGACTGGCGCCGGCTCACCTCGTCGTCCGTAGCCCGAGGGTCGCAATGCCAGAACCTGGACTTCTGCCCGTTGTGATGCGCACCTGACGATTTGCCAGGCGCGCACGCGATCGATCGGCTTGCGTTCACCATTCGGAAGCCGCTGGCGAGAGAAGAACAGCGGCTCTCATCGTCTGCCAGCGAGTTTTCTCGCGCCCACAGGAGAAGGTCGCCGGGCAAGCCCGCGTGCGCCGATGAAAGGTGGGCTGTCTTGACGAGCCGACTCGGGTTCTTGAGATTTGGCAAGACGATCCCGCCGCGTTTCACATCCCGCGGACGAAGCCTCAGCACTTCGCTGATGCGCGCTCCAGTGGCCCAGAGGGTGGTCAGCAGGAGCCTGTCGCGCTCGCTTGCGGCGGCTCGGATGATTGCATTGACGCCTTCCGGCGACAGCCCTTCAGGCGGCTGCCAACGTTTGCCCGTGGGCTTAAGAGAACGACGCTTGGCGAGCGAGTTTGACAGTACGCGCCGCGACTCAGTGCCCGCGGTCGAACTCGACACGGACGGCCGGTGCTTGCTCACGGCAGTCGAGTTTAACACTCCAATCGGACGGTTAAACTCGTCGGCGCCGCGTCAGAGTCGGTTGCTGATGACGTGCACCCTCGTCGTCACTTTGTCCCGATCTGGACGATCGGCAGCGACTCCGACGCGGCAGTTTGCAAAGTGGAGTGTGCGGTGAAGCGCTTGTGGGAGGACGATGAACTCGCGACCGAGTGGACGCTAGAGTCGAGCGATCAAACGCTGTTGGCCAACAAGACTGGCGCGACCCGCCTCGGGTTCGCCGCGTTGCTCACCTTTTTCCGTCACGAGGGTCGCTTTCCCACCAGCAAACACGAGGTACCGTCTGCTATCGTCGCGCATCTGGCCAGCCAGGTCGGCGTCCCAGTCGACGCCTACGTCGCGTACGACTGGCGTGGTCGCACGATCAAGTATCACCGCGTCCAGATTCGCATCGCCCTCGGTTTCCGCGAGACGAGTGTCGAAGATGCGGACAACCTTGTCGACTGGCTGACCCATGAGGTGGTGCCGCACGAGCGCGGCATCGATCGTGTCCGGGCGGCAGTGTATGCCCGCTGCCGCGAGCTGCGTTTCGAACCGCCCACCCAGGAGCGCATCGAGCGCCTGGTTCGCTCAGCTCTTGCCAGCCATGAGCAGCAGATTTCCAGGGCGGTCCACGGGCGTCTCTCAGCAAAATCAGTCGAAGTGCTGGATGGGCTGCTGACGCCGACCAAGCCGTCTTTGGCGGAGGGTGAGTTGGCTCGGGCGCCGCTGGTGGAGCTCAAGAAAGACCCCGGTCCGGCCGGGCTGGAGAGCGTGCTCGCCGAGATCGCCAAACTGCAGCGGCTACGCGCGATCGGGCTACAGGCGGACCTGTTCGCGGATGTGGCGCCCAAGACGCGCCAGGGGTACCACCAGCGAGTGCAGGTTGAAGAGCCCTACGAACTGCGTCGGCATCCCGAGCCGTTGCGGTCGACGCTGCTTGCAGCTTGGGCAGCCCTTCGCTCCGGCGAGCTGACCGACAACCTGGTGGACACACTCGTCCAGACGATCGAGCGGATCGACACCACCGCTCAGCACCG
Organism: Chloroflexota bacterium; assembly: GCA_019247135.1. The sequence goes on from JAFAPL010000560.1 coordinate 5,359, forward strand.
AGTTGAGCAGGAGCTTCTGGCGGACTTTCGCCGCGTCACGGGCAAGACAGGGCTGCTGTTCCGCGTGGCAGAGGCGTCGGTCGAACGGCCAGACGGCATCGTGCGGGACGTCGTCTTTTCCCGCGGTGGGTGGTGAGCGCGTCCTGCGCGATCTGGTCAGCGAGTACAAGGCCACTGGACCGGGCTATCGCCGTAAGTTCCACCAGGCGATGCGTCGTTCGTATCAGGCGCACTACCGTCGCCTGCTGGATACACTCCAGTTCCGCTCGAACAATGACGCCCGCCATCAGCTACGAACTGTTCGTGCTCGAGGCCGTGCGTGAGCGCGTGCGTTGCAAGGAAGTCTGGGTCAGTGGCGCCGATCGCTATCGGAATCCTGACGATGACCTGCCGTCTGACTTTGTAGTGCGCCGCGAAGCGGACTACCAGGAACTGGGTCAACCGCTGGAGGCGGATGCCTTCATCGGCGGTCTGCAGCAGGAGATGGCTGACGCGCTGGCGATGCTTGATCGCGGACTGCCCACAAACCCGGACGTTCGTCTCGTGTTGCGCAGCAACGGCAAGAATGCCACATTCGACTCTCGCCGCTCACGGCGCTGCCCGATCCACCCAATCTCATCCGTCTCAAGCTGGAACTCAGTCGCCGCTGGCCACCGACCAGTTTGCTCGACATGCTGAAGGAGGTCGATCTGCGCATCCGTTTCACTGAGCAGTTCGTGACTTCTGGCGCGCGGGAGCACCTCGACCGGCTGACGCTGCAGAAGCGGCTCCTGCTGCGCCTGTATGCGCTGGGCACGAACACCGGCCTCAAGCGCATGAGCGGCGGGGACGCCAACGAGAATTACAAGGACCTGCTGTACATCCGTCGCCGGTTCCTCAACAGCGCGGCCATGCGCAACGCCATCGCCCAGGTGGCCAACGCCATTTTCCAGACGCGCCTGACACACATCTGGGGTGAGGCAACGACTGCCTGCGCCTCCGACTCGAAGAAGTTTGGCGCCTGGGATCAGAACCTTCTCACCGAGTGGCATGCGCGGTACCGCGGGCCGGGAATCATGATCTTTCGGAGGCGGAGACGATGCGCTGCCCGTCGGGCAGCAGCGCTAACCGGTCCACTTCGCCGTCCTGGCATGGTATAGTCCGAAGGAGGGGAGATCCCGCGGCCGCCAACTCTGGGCGCAACGGCCGAAGCCACGGAGCACCGCGCCATTCGCGCGTCTGGACCAGCAGGCCACTCAATTCTGGCGCACCGTCCCGCGGCAATCTGGCCAGCAGCTGACCGGCCAACTGAGTGGGGGCTGCAGCCACCACGTGCGCGGCCAGGCGGATCGCTTGTTGAACCGCCGGCAGCACCCCGTTGTCATCCGGACCTCGTGGCAGATCGTAATCCTCCAGCAGCGCTTGGGGCCCCAGCTCCACCACTTTGACCTGCAGAAAGTCGAAGGCCGTCAGCAACTGGCGCAGGCGGACCGCCTGGCCAGCTTGCGAGAGATGGGCGGGCAGTGCCCGCAACGTGTAACGCCGCCGTTCAGCCGTGAGGTCGGCAAGCCGGCTCGCCAATTCACCCGCGTCCAACGCCAGGACCGGCTCACATGTCGGTGAAGAGCGCACCCCAAAGACTGTCGGCGATCAACGCATTGATGTCTTTGAGGGTCACGCCAGCGGCTTCGACAATATCCATTCGATGCAGAAAATCGCGGAAGCTCGCGTGATACAGACTGTACGCCGCGCCGTCCGAGCTCTGCGTCTCGTGCAGGAACTGCCTCCATTCATCTAGGATCCCCTGCACGTCCACCTGGTCGACCTGCTGTGTGCCGTCCGTGGCAAACTGCGCAAGTAGCTGCCTGGACACTGGCCGCCGGACCTCGCACAGATGTAGATGATGCGGATCTTGAGGCGGGGCAAAGGCCGAGCCGTCATACCATATCTCGCCAGTGACCCGCGTAGTAGCCTTCCAAACCGCTTGGAAGCGCGTCGAGGCTCAAATCGCGCTATCTGCCGCTCGCTATCTCAGGCAGCACGTAACGCAGATACATGAATTTGGTCTCACTGAGATCGGCCAGTTTGCTGATCACCTGAGCCGGCGCGAGTCGGTGAGTCTCCATCCAGGCAAGCAACTCTGGCGCCTGCAGACGATTGCGCAGGTAGGCTTCTACGTCGCCACGATTCTCGGCAGGGTGAGTTAGCAGGTCCAGCGTCTCCTGCGGCGCCTGGACCACAAACCGCACGTCTACATTTCGGCGCGTCATCAGGAAGAAGACGCCATCCGGCAATGTCGTCGGCAGGAACAGGATGTTAGCTCCGGCCGGTAGGCTGCTTAGGTCAACCTCGTCGAGTGCGTCGACAGCGATCAGCAATCGGTCTCCCGCTGCAAGCTTCGCCGCTGCCTCCTGAAGCAATTTCAATAGGAAGGCGCCATCGCGTGTGGCGTCGGCAGGCAGGCTGGCGTACGGCAGCTGTGCATCGGCAATAAGTTGGGCGCATACATTCTGGAGAAACTGGCTGGGGGTGCTGACACCCTGGGCTCGAACGTTGAAGTGGGCCAGACAGCCGGTCCGACGAACGTACTCCGCCAGCACCGTGCTTTTCCCGAGACCAGGGTCGCCCTCAATAATGAAGTAGCCGTTGGCATGCGAGCCGAGGAAGTCCGCGATCGCTCGGAACACGTAGTCACGGCCCACGAAATCGTGCGTCTTGTCTGCCGCGAACGTGCTCCACCTATATTGGCTGGTATCGAGACCGAGCGCGGTCCCCCAACATGACGCGAAGATCGAGCAATGCGTCCGCAGCTTCTGGCGGCAAGTTGTACTGATTGACCACCTGGCGAATGTTGTGTCCGATCGCGACGCCCACACTGCTCGACACATTGCCTGCGGAGACCACGTCACCGAGAGCGCGGCGACGTCGCTGACGTTGGGATCGTGTGTTTTCGCGGCGACCTCAGTGAGTTGTTGAAGTGCCGTCGCAGTGTCGACCATGTATTCCCCCGGGCTGGCGTGACCAGGTCCAGCAGCTCGCTTGCTGTGAGCGTAAACCTAGGGTATGGGCACGCCGAACCACGCGCCAACGACGCGCGCACCTCCGACCAGCGGTCCCACCAGTGGCGCTAGTTTCTGGATGCTGTTCCAGAGCGAGGTGTCCACGTGTATTGTCGATTGCGTCTGTTTCACGACGTCGCCCACCATCTTCAGCTGCTCGACCACGCGGCCGGCATCGACGCGGGCCTACGAGCGGAGCAAGCTTCTGGACGGTGTTCCAGAGAGAGGTGCCCTGCTCGACGGTTGTGTTGGTCTCCTTCAGGACGTCACCGACATTCTTCAACTGGTCGACGACGCCGTCGGCGTTGACCCGATCCGGCTGGGCGGCCTCCAGTGCTCGCCCACCGACGTTTGCGCGCCAATGGCTTTGTCCACCGGCAGCCCTCCCTGCCCGAGCGCGGAATGCAACTCAGTCAATACTTCGCGGAGCTGGTTCGCGTCGATTTTCGTGTCGGACACGTTTGGACCAACGACGCGCGCCTGCGCGCACTTACCGATGGCAATCCCTTGACTGCTTGTGATATTTCCGACGGTGATCCGGTCGCCTGCCTGCCTCGCTCATACACTTGGGCTCCCAATTTGACTTGAACGGTCTTGAACTCTCGCGCCTCAGACCGATTCGTGAGCCCCTGTGCCACCAGGACGGCCACCTGGCGCTCGCGCGGCGTGAGGCCAGCAAATACATCTGGAGCCGCAACCGGTTGGGATGCCGCACATTCCACCTGCGCCCACTC
>JAFAPL010000409.1 GCA_019247135.1 Chloroflexota bacterium
GAGACGTTCGGCTACCAGGGCATTCAGACGCCGATCGTCGAGCCGCTCGAACTGTTCTTGCGCAAGTCCGGCGACGAGATCGTGGCCCGCATGTACGCGTTTTCGCATTGGAACCGTCGCCTCTGCCTCCGCCCTGAGCTCACCGCGAGCGTGATGCGCAGCTACGTCGACGAGCTGCAAGGTCAGGCGTTGCCGATTCGCCTGCACTACAGCGGCCCCAGCTTTCGGTACGAGCGGCCGTCCCGCGGGCGCTACCGTCAGTTCACGCAGGTGGGCGTCGAGCTTATCGGCGCGGCTGGTCCAGCTGCCGACGCCGAGGTCCTGCACCTCGCGTGCGCCGGCTTGAAAGCCGTCGGGATCGAGCGCTACCGACTGGTCATCGGTCATCTGGGCGCCACACTCCAGCTCCTGGGCCAGCTCGGCATGACCGAATATGCACAGGGTCTGGTGCTCGATCTGATGGAGCCGATCGCCCGTGGCCGATTGAGCCCGGACGAAGCCACCGCGCGCGTGCTCGACCTGATGGGCGGGCCGAGTCCGAACGGCAAGGCGGACGGCGCCGCGCCAGGGCTGCCACCCGCGCTCGCCAACCTGCCACCGGATCAGGCGACAGCTGTCGCGGCGGACATTCTGAGCCGCGCAAGTTTGCCAGTTGAAGGCGGCGCCCGCTCGCCGCGTCAGATCATCCAGCGGCTGCTGGCAAAAGCCAGTCGACCCGACCAGAGCGACCAGGTGCGCACCGCGTTCGAGTTCGTGGCGGAGCTGCACGCGAGCGCCGGGTCGCCCGAGCGACTCGAATGCGACCTGCGCCCCCTGCTCGAGCGGCGAGGACTGAGCACCGCTCCGGTGGACGACGTGCTGAGCGCGCTCGAGCTCGTCGACGCACATGCGCCCTTGCCGCGAGATGTGCGCGTCGAAGTCGATCTCAGCCTCGCCCGCGGATTGCGCTACTACACCGGCCTGGTGTTCGAGATGTACATCGACACTCCCGAGGGGCCGCTCCAGGTGTGTGGCGGCGGGCGATACGACGATCTGGTACGGGCACTTGGTGGACGTGACGCGGTGCCCGCGTGCGGCTTTTCGTATGGCCTCGAACGACTGGATCTCGCACCTGACGCGTTCGATTCAAGCGTTGCGCCGTATCGGGTGCTCGTGGTTGGCGTCGAGAGTGCGGATCACCCTGAGGCCGTGCGCGCTGCCGCCGAGCTGCGTTCCGTCCAGGGCATTGTGGTCGAGCAGGACGTGCGCCTGCGGGGGGTGAAGTCCGCGCTGCGCTACGCCGACCGCGCGGGCATCGACGCGGTCGTGATCATCGGGGCCCGAGAACGCGAGGAGGGTCGGGCTGTGCTGCGCGATATGCGTTCACGAACGGAGAATGCCGTCTCACGAGCGGAGCTCACGGAAAACGTGAGGCGGCTTTCAAACGCATGAGCAGTAGACGTTGTGCGGGCTGGCGCTGTGAGAGACCGGTTGTGATGCCACTCCGGCAGCCCACGAATGAGAGCGCCAGACGGGCAGGCCAGCGTTCATGAGCATGCTGCGACTGGGGCTGCCGTCCAAAGGCTGGGAAGACGAGGTCCTGCGTTTTCTCGGTCAGTGCGGGCTGCGCGTCGATCGGAGCAACCCGCGTCAGTATCGAGCGAGCATGCGCGGCTTACCCACCGGGCCGGCGGAGGTCGTCTTCCAGCGCGCGACTGATATTTTCGATGAAGTCAACGGCGGGTCGGTCGACCTGGGCATCACAGGATTCGACATCGTCGCCGAGCATCGCTCCGAAGAAGACGAGATCGTCGTCGTCCACGCCGAGCTGGGCTTTCGCAGGTGCGCGCTGGTGCTCGGAGTCCCGGAGGGGTGGGTCGACGTGACCTCCGTTTCGGATCTGGCCGAGGTGGCGGTCGAGCTGCGGTCCGCCGGACGTGAGCTGCGCGTTGCGACGAAATATCCGAATCTCACGCGCCAGTTCCTCTACGACCGCGGCATGACGTACTTCGATTTGATCGAAGTCAGCGGTGCGATCGAGGCCGCTCCGGCGCTCGAGACGGCCGACATCATCTCGGACCTGACCTCGAGCGGAGTCACCCTTCGCGAGAACCGTCTCAAAACAATTGCGGGTGGCGTCGTGGTCGCTTCGCAAGCTTGTTTGATCGGTAATCGCCGCAACCTGCTGAACGACCCGGAGCGATTGGAAGCGACGCGCGGTCTGCTGGAGTTGTTGGAGGCATACCTGCGTTCGCGCCAGCAGGTTTCGGTCACGGCGAATATTCGCGGCGAATCCGCGGAAGCGGTCGCCCGGCGCGTCTTGTCGAGTGGCGGAGCGGCCGGTCTGCGTGGTCCGACGATCGCGCGTGTTTTTCCCAAGGACACGCCCGACGGCGTTGCGGGCGACTGGTTCGCGGTGACGGTCGTGATCGGCGAAGACGTCCTGCTGCCTGCGGTCGAAGCCTTGCGCAAGGCAGGCGCGAGTGAAGTCTCGGCGACACAGGTGCGCTATGTCTTCGAACATCGTTCCTGGACGTTCGAGAGTGTCAAGCGCCAGCTTCAGGGCGGCGGTACGGCCGAACGAGTGAACACGACCGCCTGGGCGTCCTCGTAGTCCAGGCGCCAACCGGGGTCGACACGCAGGTCGTCGACGAGCTCCGGTACCTCCGCCGTACTCAAGACGAGATAACTCATGTCGTATTGATCGAGCAGGGTCCGCCAGCCGGCCTTTGGAAATACGATCGCCACGTAGTCCAGCCAGACCTGCGTTGGATGCAGCTCGATGCGTCCGTCGACGAACGCCTGGTGGCGCGGCCACGCGGCCCAATTCAGGTACCCGCCCCACGTCTCGAAATTCAACATCGTTCCGGTTGGTGGCGGGTCGTGCGTGCTGAGATAATTGCCAACTCCGGCCGGCGCGTCCACTGGACTCACCAGCGTTTGTTTATCTGCCGGCAAGAACGGGACGGCGGACTTGATCCACGGCGTGCTGAGTGCCGCGAGCGCAACCACCGCCAGGGCGATCGCGCTATTCAGCAGGGGACGTTCACGCGCGACGGTTCGCCGCCTCGGGAGCGCACTTGCCAACAGCCGTGCAAGCGTGGGCGCGATCACGAGGCCGAACCAGACCACGCTGCGTACCGAGGTCCACGCCAGAAGGCCGAATGCCAGCATGGTCAGAAGCTCGAAGCGTGTCAGTCGGAGCCTGGCTCGCAACATCAATCCCGCCACTAGAGCCACCGCGCCGAAAAACAACACCCCTCCGGGTGACTCAATCGTGGTCGGCGCCCACTCGGTCACGAAGTCGCGCACGATGGGGTTGCTACCGATGTGCACCAGATACACCAGTGAGCCTGGTCCGTACGGCGTGACCATGCTGGCCAGTACGCACGCGATCAATGTCGCAAGGTACGGCCGTGCGCCGCGCCAATCGATCGGTCGCTGGAGCAGGCGCCCACCGGCCGCACACGCCAGCAGCAGCCAACCGGTGAAGAACGAGCCGTGCACGTTGGCCCAGATGACCGTGAGCAACGGCAGCAGCCACAGCAACCGTCGATCTTGACGCCACTCGGCACGGACGATCGCCAGCAGAAACACGGCGAACAGCGGATACGCGAGCGTCTGCGGCCGCGACGACAGATTGGTCACGCCGAGCGCATAGGCAGCCCAGACCGCGACACAGCTCAGTCGGAGGTGGCCGCTGGCCGTGATGGCCGCCGCAAGCACGATCGCGTACGTGACCATCACGGCAACCGCGGTGCCGACGATCACCAGCGCGAGCCCCCCGGATGCGTCTAACCAGTAGTACGCGAGATCGGCAAGCCATTGAACGTTCAGAACCGCACCCGAAACGTGTGGTGCGCTCGTGAACGGATCGAAGTCCAGCAACCTTCCATGAGCCACCATCCATTGGCCGGACTGGAGGGTCCAGAAGATGTCCGGCAGGCCGATCGGCGAGCTCGCGGGGCCCATGAACGCCGCGGCCACGGTCATCAGCACCCACAAACGCGGGAGCGTCACGTGCCGATCCGTTTCGCCACGAGCGCGCCGTCCGCGTCGTCGAGGACCTGCCAGTCAGAAGACGCGCGTACGAGCGCGACGGCGTCCGACTGGTCAGCCGCGTTCAGCACGACGAGGTCGATGGAGCGCTGCGCCAGGTCGTATGCCCAGTGTTCGTGGCCGAGGGAGATGCGTACGTAGTCGGTCCAGAAGTCGTGGGTCTCGCTCGTCAGACCGT
>JAFAPL010000579.1 GCA_019247135.1 Chloroflexota bacterium
GACTGATAGGCGTACCGCCCCAGTCCGGGCCAAGCGAAGATCGTCTCCGTCATGACAGCACCCGAAAGCAGGCTGCCGTACGCCAGGCCGAGCACGGTCACCGTCGGCACGAGCGCATTGCGCAACGCGTGGCGGCGGACCACGAGCCGTTCGACCAGGCCCTTGGCGCGCGCGGTTCGCACGTAATCCTGACCCAGGACCTCGAGCATGGATGACCGTGTCACGCGAGTGATGAGGCCCATCACCGAGCTACCGAGCACGAGCCCTGGCAAGATCAGGTGCTCGAGCGCACTGCGGAATGTCCCGAAATCGCCCGCCAGGAGGCTGTCGATGGTGAGAAAACCCGTCACCGGCGGGGGCGCCTGAACCTGGGGTCCGAGCCGGCCGGGGCCGACCGCGATCTGCAGCGTGGCGTAGAAGATCACCAGCGACACGGCGGCGAGCCAGAAGATCGGAATCGATACACCCACCAGCGAAACCAGTCGGGCCAGGTGATCGACGGGACCGTCGCGATACAGCGCGGCGAAGACTCCCAATGGCAGGCCGATGATCAATGCGAACAGGATCGAGACCGTCGAGAGTTCGACGGTGGCGGGCAAAAATTGCGAGACGTCAGTAGCGATCGGCCGTCTCGTATTGATCGAGGTTCCCAGGTCGCCGCGTGCGAGATTGCCGAGGAAATCGAAATACTGCTGATACAGGGGTTTATCGAGACCCCACTTGGCCTTGAAGGCGGCCACGATCTCGGGCCGTTGCGAGGCCTGCTGACCGAGGTTTGAAACGATCGGGTCCGCCGGCACGGCGTGCGAGATCACGAAGGAGATCAGTGTCACGCCGAGCGCGGCGACCACCATCAACGCGAGTCGCCGCGTGATGTAGCGCAGCATTCAGGCGCTCCCGCCGCGCACGCTTGAAGGGCTCGCACATGCGGGCTGCCGCTCGGTGAGCCCAGGTGTCTCAACTTTCGAAGTTGGAAACACCGGCCTGCAACAGCGACAGCCCGCGCGGAGAACGACGCAGGTCGTCCTTGAAGGGCTCTCACATGCGGGCTGCCGCTCGGTCAGCCCAAGTGTCTCAACTTTCGAAGTTGGAAACACCGGCCTGCAACAGCGACAGCCCGCGCGCGGAACGACGCAGGTCGTCCTTGAAGGGCTCTCACATGCGGGCTGCCGCTCGGTGAGCCCAGGTGTCTCAACTTTCGAAGTTGACAACACCGGCCTGCAACAGCGACAGCCCGCGCGGAGAACGACGCAGGTCGTTGTTGAGGGGCTCTCACATGCGGGCTGCCGCTCGGTCAACCCAGGTGTCTCAACTTTCGAAGTTGATAACACCGGCCTGCAACAGCGACAGCCCGCGCGCGGAACGACGCGGGTCGTCGAGGTGCGGGAACGCGCCACTCAGCTCTTGCTCACGCCGTAGAGGCGCGCATCCCCAATCGGGAAATACACCCAGTTCTGGACGTTGCTCCGCGTAACCACGGGCGCCTTGCCCTGCACGAGCATGACGTACGGTCCGTCGTCCAGGAGCACCTGCAACATCTGCTGGTACAGCTGGATGCGCTGCTGCGGATCAGTTCCCGCGTTGGCCTTGTTGGCCAGGTCCTGGGCCTCTTTGCTGTCATAGTGCAGCCGCGGCGCCCACGTGTTGAGAATCATCTGCGACGCCCAGTCTGACGCGCCGAGATAGTCCGGCTGGTTGTAGGAGATGACGGCCGTGCGGTCCTTCTGGCGGTACTTCGTCAGCATCACCCCGAACTCCTCAGGCACCAGCTGGACATCGATGTTGACCTTCTTCAAGTCGGCCTGGACCTTCTGCGCGATGGAGTCATATGTCACACCCACGGGCGACGGCCCTGTCCCATACTCGAGCGGGAAGCTGAAGCCGCCCGACAGCCCCGCCGACGCGAGCAACTGCTTGGCTTTCTCGGGGTCGTATTTCGGGTTCAAGCGGTCGGCGTCTTCCTGAGTGAGCCCGAGCACACCGACCGAGTACACCGCCGGACCGCGGACCGCCTGGTTGTTGGTCAGCGCGAGCACGCCGTCATAGTCGACGGCTGCGCGGATCGCCTGGCGCACCTCTTTCTTGGCCAGGTTTGGATTGATGGCCGGGTCGGTCGTAAGCCCCATGTACAGGTTGTCGAGCGACTGGCCAAGCGTGACCTTGACGTTCGGATCGCCCTTGAGCGAGTCGATCAGATCCGGCGTGAGGCTGAGCGCCACGTCGACGTCACCACTCTGGACCTGCAGCTTCTGCGTCTCGGGCGAAGGCACGTCGCGCACCTCGACCGACGCCAGCTTCGGCTTGCCCTGGAAATAGTTGGGATTGGCCTTCAGGCTGATGACGTTGTTCTTCTGCCAGGCCGTAATGATGAAGGGACCTGAGCCGGCGGAATTCTGGTTCAGCCACTCTTCGGCTTTGTCGGATTGATCGGCGCCGTCATCCGCATTGCCACCGTTCTGGATGACGAGCTTGCTGTCCATGATCCCGGAGTTGGGGCCGGCCAGGACTGCCAGCCAGTCGCCGAAGGAGTCGCTGAGCACGGTCTTGACCGTGTGCGGGTCGACCACCTGGACTTCCTTGAGCGGATCCATCATCCAGCCCGGATTGCCCTTGATGTTCTTCAGCCGCATCAGGCTGAACTTCACGTCGTCGGCCGTCAACGGATTGCCGCTGGCGAACTTCACGTCGTCGCGCAGGTTGAATGTGTACTCCTTGCCGTCCTGCGAGACGGTCCAGCTCTTGGCGAGCACCGGCACGTACGTATTCAGGTCATCTGGACCTTTCTGCGTGATCAGCGTGTCATAGGCGTTCAGGTCGATGAACGCGGCCGCGAACTCGAACTCACGTGCGGGGTCGAGTGTCTTCACGTCGGACTGATCGATCGCGATGATCAGGTTCTGGTTCGCGCCCCCCGCCGGAGCGGCCGCCGGTG
>JAFAPL010000580.1 GCA_019247135.1 Chloroflexota bacterium
TACTTGGCTTTGCTCCGACCGAACAGCTGTTGGCTGGTGCCGTCGGGGCTCAGGATCGCCCCGCCGTAGAGCGCCATTTCACCCTTCGGCATCACGATCCGAAACGTCAGACTGTCCGCCTGCACGGGCGCATCCAGCACCAGATCGGCGAAAGAGAGTTTTCGTTCGGTGTTGCCCGCGCCGCCCTCGTACGCCACGCCGGCTGACTCGACCTCCTGGTGTTGCATCTGGGGTCTTACATTCGCGAGCTCCCATGCCCAGTCCATGCTGTCCTGTCCAGCCAATAGCTGACGCGTGGCAACGACCTGGCCGGCGGCGTCGCGTAGCTCGACTTCGGCGACCGGTGTGTCCTGAGATACCCCAACAGACGCCATCATCGCCGTGACGAATCGCAGCTCGCTGACACTGGACCCGGGCTTGAGCCCGAACGTTGCTTCGCTCACGACGCCGTCGGCTGGACCATGCAGCTGCGCCTGTTGCGCCAGAAAATCAACGCCTCGATATGTCGACACGCGGCCGTAGTGAGCCGGGTCGACCACGAAGCGGACGTTCCACAGGTCGAGCAGGTCGTCATCGACATACAGCACTCTGCCGAGATAGTCGCGGTGCCAGACGAATTGCAGCGAGCTGTAGCCGTTGGCTTCCTGGACTCCGAACGGCGCGAGACGATTGGCGGCGACCTGGCTCAGAACGGGCGACGCGAGCAGCCGAGGTGGGACGCCGTCGGGCGCTGGAGGGAGTTGAGCGATCGCCGCCACCGCCGGCGGCTCCGCTCCGAGCTTTGCCAGAGGCGCCCGAGGATGAATCCCCCAGGCGAACAGCAAAAGGTCGCACGCGGTGAATGCAACGAGGACGGCCGGCCAGCCCGACCACGTACGGACAGTCCAGCGCGTCGACAGCTGCCAGCACGCGAGCAGTACGGCAAGCAGCAGCAACCCGAGCAGCGATCCGGCGACATGCGGATTCGTCAGGTCCGTGGACCAGAGGAGTCCGCTGTAGACATCGGACACTGTCAGCGCGTACGTGTCGCGTGGAAGCGACAGGTAACTGGATTGAATCCAGCTCTGAGCGGCGTCTGGCCCGTTCAGCAAGGCTGCATGCGCCACGGCCAATAACACCGTCAGGAGAGCGACAAACGCGCCGAGTCCAACAACGACCACGCGAACAGGAGCGCGCACGCGTCCGAGCACGCTCTGGCGCGCCTGCTCGTGCAGCCACGTCAGTCCGTAGGCCGAGAGCATGGCGCCTGCGAGCACTACGACGAGGCTGAACCGCCCGGGGGCGCGCAAGCCTGACAGCCCGGGCAGCAACCACAGGTAGTAGTGCAGGTTGAAAGGGCTGTACTGGCCCAGCGCCAGCACCAGGCCCAGCCCGCCAATCAGCGCCCACATCAAAACCGGGCGCGTGCGGACCAACACCAGCGCGACAACTGCAAGCACCAGCGGAGCCAGGCCGATATAGATGTATGACTCCCAGTGCGTCCACAGTCCCCACTGCTGATCCTCGGGACCGCGGAACAGGTACGGGAAGATCAGCTGCCCCAGGCCAGGCAGCGTGAGCGAGTAAGCAGCGGAATCGGCGTAGGGGATGCCGCTCCCTCGCGGTGAAAAGCCAGCCAATTCGAGCAGCGGCACGAGCTGCACGGCCGCCATTCCCAGCCCGAGCAGGACGACTGGCGCACAGACACCGACGATGGCGCCCAGCCGGCGCCACCCGCTCGCTGGTAGACCGGAGGGCGCCACGAGCCACCGCGCGACGCCGTACAGCCCGAGCGCAATCAGGTCGATCGCCAGCATCTGACTGTGCAGACTCAGGCCCGCCAGGCCCAGTACCAGGACGCTGCACGCGATCCAGCCCACCTTGCGCCGCGGCTGCATCGCCTGGAGCGCGTGCTCCACACATGCGAGCAACAGCGGCAACCACGCCGCGGTACGGACGATGTTTTCGTGATGGATCTGCGCCTGGAGGAAGCTGCCGAGCGCGAAAACGGTGCCTGCCAGCACCGCGCTCGAGCGCGGTAGCCGCCAGGAGCGCGCCAGTGCGAACGCCCCGAGCGCAGCGACCCAGAGGTGCATGAGTCGCAAGGCGACCAGCGCGCGGTCAGGTGAGAACGTGATCAGCGCCAGGAGGGCGGGCGGGTAGCCAAGGCCGACCTCGCCGTCCGCGAACAGTGGGTAGCCGCCGAAGAACTGCGGGCTCCACAGCGGGAAGGTGCCCTGGCGCAGCTGCTGCGCCGCCCAGCTCATGAGCGGGTAGTAGAAAACGGTGGTGTCGCGCTCGTAAGCGACGGTGCTCGAGAGCAAGCCGTCGGCGAGCGACACGCTCACGATGACCAGCAGCGCTGCGATGGCGAGACCCGTCGCGGCGGTACTGGACAAGTGAGCGTCGCTGGCGGATCGAGTGCGAGTCGCCTCGGCCGAGCCGTTCTGGGCCACACGGTCGGCTGGCGATTCGAGCGCGGCGTGCACCTGGACTGCGAAATTGTAGGCTTGCAGTCACATGAGCGAGGTGACAGGCGCCGCGAGCGCAGCGAGCCCCGTAGACATCGAGCTGGATACGGGTGCACGACGCTTGCGCTTCGCGTGGGCTGACGGACAGAAGAGCGACTTCGACTGGGAATACCTGCGTTGGCGCTGCCCATGCGCCAGCTGCGCAGGCGAAGGTGATTTCGCGGGTGTTTTGAAGGACCGCACGTCGCTCCGAGCGGAGGAGACCGAGATGGTCGACGTGGAGCTCGTGGGCCGTTATGCCGTCAAGCCCGTGTGGCGCGATGGCCACGATACGGGTATCTACACGTTCCGCGCGCTGAGGGCGCTCGCCGAACAGGACAGTCTCGTCCACGGATGACCCGCGCGTTGCACTCGTTTGCGTACGCATCCGTGCGCAAACGAACGGAGACGTTGGGCATGCGGTTCAGCGTCGGCACATCGAAGGATGGATGGAGGCCGAACGGCTAGCGCGGCCCGGTGATCTTCTTCTACGAGTTCGTCTTCATCGCCTTGACCATCGTGGCCGTGCTCGTGGGCGAGATCTGGAGCCGACTGGCGGCATTTCTGTTTCTGCTGCTGTGGTTCGGGATCAGTGCGCTCGGCTATGCCAGCTTCGAGGCGCGTCTGGCGACCGAGACGCTGACCGATGACGACCGTCGCTGGTTCACCGACGCGCGCGACGGGATGCGCCACCTGCGTTTGCTGTTCGGGTTAGCCGCGCTTGCCGCGCTGGCGTGGCGCGTGATCGCTGGCTAGAAGAGCCTCGACTTCCGCAAGAGTTGGCAGCGACGGTTGCGCGCCCTGACGCGTCGTGGCGAGCGAGCCGGCGGCGCACCCCATGCGCAGGGCGCCCGCGAGCCCGGCGGACCACCAGCGGCCGACCATGAATCCCGCCACGAACGCGTCCCCGGCGCCTACGGTGTCGACGACGCGGACACCAAACGCCGCCTGGCGCACGACGTCCTCCCCAAGGACTCCGACCGCGCCGCGCGCCCCGAGCGTTACCACGACCGCCTGTTCGTCCGAGCAGCGCACCGCCCGGGCCGCATCGACTTCATCGGATATGGCCGCGCTTCCGAGTACCGCCTGCAGCTCGTGCTCGTTCACGATCACCGCGTCGCACAGCCGCAGCACGTCGGCTGGGACTGACTGCGCTGGCGCGGCGTTCAGGACCGTTCGAATGCCCGCCACGCGCGCCGTCCGAAACGCGGCTTCGACTGTCTCGAGCGGGACCTCGAGCGGCGCGGCGACCACGTCGGCAGACGCAATCAGTCGCCGCGGCACATCGTTGGGAGTGACGGTCGCATTCGCACCGGGCGCTACGGCGATGGTGTTCTCGCCGGCCCCGTCGACCTGGATCAAGGCGACTCCAGTCGGGGCATCAGACGGGTGAACGTGTCGTGTCACGATGCCCCCGGTCCGCAGGGCACGACTGAGGTCGCGGCCGAACGCGTCGCGCCCGACACGACCGACCATGCTCACCGCCGCGCCCAGCCGCGCCGCGGCGACGGCCTGGTTGGCGCCCTTGCCGCCCGCCGCGTACACCAGCGACTCGCCCGCGACCGTCTCGCCGGGTCGCGGCAGACTCGGCACGCGCACGATCAGGTCCATGTTGAGGCTGCCGACCACGACGATGCGCGTCGGCCGACGGTCCCGCGGCACCGCGGCCAGCGTACCGCCCCGACGATGCTAGGCTGAGGACACGGATCATGGCCGGCTCGATCACGGATATCCCCGGTCTGAGGATTGGACACTGGACCAACCGCGAAGCGGGCACGGGCTGCACGGTCCTGCTCTGCGAAGGCGGACCGGTGGCCGGTGTCGACGTCCGCGGCGCCGCGCCCGCCACGCGTGAGACGGATCTGCTGCGCCCTGGCAGCCTCGTCGGTCGCGTGCACGCAGTTCTGCTGACTGGCGGATCGGCATTTGGACTGGATGCCGCGTCGGGAGTGATGCGATTCCTGGAAGAACGCGATATCGGGTTTCGCACAACTACCGGTGTTGTGCCGATCGTGGCCGCGGCGGCGCTCTTTGATCTGTCGCTCGGTCGGGCTGACGTTCGCCCCGACGCCGAGGCGGGTTACGCCGCCTGCCGAGCTGCCGATGAACCCGTCAGCGAAGGCTCCGTTGGCGCTGGAACCGGCGCGACCGTGGCCCGCGGCACGTTCAAAGGTGGCATCGGCACGGCCTCGCGACGCCTGTCCGGCGGCGCCGTCGTTGCAGCGCTGGTCGCCGTGAACGCGATGGGCTCGATCTACGACGAGGCGCAAGCCGTCGCTGTCGCACGCGATGGCTCAAACGGCAAGCGGTTTGAACGCGCCAACACGACGATTGGCATCCTCGCGACCAATGCGCCCCTCGATTCGGGCGACGTGAACCGTCTCGCGGTGCAAGGACACGATGGCATCGCCCGCGCCATCCGCCCGGCGCACACCCACGTCGACGGCGACGCCCTCTTTGCTCTCGCGTTACCGCAACCAGGCGCGCGGCCCGCGGATCCGCTGGAACTCGGCGCAGCCGCGGCGGATGTAGTTGCTGAGGCGATCGTGCGCGGCGTGCGGCTGGCGACCTCACTCCATGGCGTGCCCGCGGTAGGCGCGTGACGCCAGCGGAACTCGCGGCGATACGCCAGGTCGATGCGCTGTGCGATGAGCTCGTCGGGTTCACACAGGCTCTCGTACGCGTCCCGAGCGTCAATCCACCCGGCGATCGATACGCCGAATGCGCCGACCTGATTGCCACGCAGCTCCGCAAATTTGGCTACACGGTCGAGCACTTTGCGCCAACCAACCAGCCAGACCGCGTCAACGTGGTCGGGACGCTCGGGCAAGGCCGCACGGTGCTGCACTTCAACGGCCACTACGACGTGGTCCCGGCCGAAAACGGCTGGACGGTCGACCCGTTCAGCGCGATCCTCCGCGACGGCAGGATCTACGGCCGCGGGACGTGCGACCAGAAAGCGGGCATCAGCGCGTC
>JAFAPL010000596.1 GCA_019247135.1 Chloroflexota bacterium
AACCCAGCGGCAGCCTGAGCCACGGTCGTGCCTGCCAGCGCACCAGCCGCAACCTGCACGTTGCGCGAACGTCCGTGGAGCCTGAGCGCTTCGATGGCAGCCCACACGAGCAGGCCGCCGCCGACATACGAGAGCAGCCGGTGGTAGACCTGCGCGTCAGTCAGCGTGTCGTCACCGAAGCGGCACAGCAGGGAGCCGTCGCAGGCCCAGCTGGCGCCCACCGCGCGCGTAATGAAGCCGCTCAGGGCAGCCGCGAACACGACGAAGAGTGCGACCTTGAGGACGTACCGCAGCATCGCCCCCCTTGCGCTGGTGGCGACCGCGTTCCGCGCACTCCGCCCCGCCACGGCGCACCACGTCAGGGCGCCCACGCCGAGCAGACCCAGTGTGGCGTTCGTCACGTCGGCAAGGGTCGCGAGCTCCAGCGCTTGCAGGACTTGCGTCGCGATGATCTGCGCGGCAATGAACATCGGCGCAACCGTCGCGGCAAAGAGCTGCGCTGCGTCATCGCGCGCGCTGAGCCAGGTAGAGAGACACACCCCGAGGGCAAGCCCGAACGTGACAACGCTCGCGACCTGCAGCGCATCGCCAAATATGCCGGTCGGCAGTGCGACATGGGCGACCTGCTGCACGGTGAAGAGCGCCGCCGCCCAGCCCGCGACCAGGGGTGCGAGCCAGCGCAGCGGCAGTACATGCGGCCGGGCAGCCGCGATGGCACCGGTAGAACGCGCAGTGACTACAAGAGCCATCTCAGTCCGTCAGGACCGCGCCTGAGGCGCCGCCCGACCGCTTTCCAGAGCAGGACGCTGAATGCTCGCGCCATCGCCCGCCAGCGCGGCCGCCTGCCGCAGGTCGCGCAACGGGCGTTCCGACCGGATACGCGGCAGCGCCGCGAAGTTGTACGCCGGTGGTGGCGACGAGGTCAGCCACTCGAGCGTGTTGGCCAACCAGGGGTCATTGCCAGCGATTGCGCCATGTCGCCACGAGACGAACAGGTTCCACGTGGCGATCAGCACCGAGAACCCGAGCAGGAACGCGCCGACCGTCTCGACCAGGTTGAGCGGCAGGAAGCCAGTCTCCACCGGGTAGGACGCGATGCGGCGCTGCATACCCATGACGCCCAGGATGTGCATGGGAAAGAACGTCAGGTTGAAGCCGATGATCATCAACCAGAAGTGCCATGCACCCAAACTCTCGCTGTACAACCTGCCCGTAAATTTGGGGAACCAGTAGTACAGGCCGGAGAACAGCGCGAACACGCTGCCCCCGAACAACACATAGTGAATGTGCGCGACGATGAAGTACGTGTCGTGCAACTGGTAGTCGACCGGCACAACCGCCGAGTAGACCCCGCTGAGTCCGCCGATCACGAACATTGTCAGAAAACCAAGAGCAAACAGGAGCGGCGTTTTGAATTGGAGGTGGCCGCCCCACAGCGTGCCCGCCCAGTTGAAGATCTTCACGCCCGTTGGGATGGCGATCAGCATCGTCATGAGCATGAAGAAGCTCTGGCTGATGATGGGCAGGCCCACCGTGAACATGTGGTGCGCCCACACGAGAAAGCCGAGCACACCGATGGCGGCGGTCGAATACGCGACGGCCTTGTAGCCGAAGATCGGCTTGCGGCTGAAGACGGGCAGGATCTCAGAGATCACGCCGAAATACGGCAGGATCATGATGTAGACGGCGGGATGCGAGTAGAACCAGAAGCCGTGCTGGTAGCCGAGGACGTCACCACCGCCATTCGGGTCGAAGAAGTGCGTGCCGAGATGGCGATCGGCCAGGAGCATGCCCAGGGCCGCCGCCAGGGCAGGCGTCGCGATCAGCTGAATGAACGACGTCGTCAGGATCGCCCAGACGAACAACGGCAGCCGGTGCATGGTCATGCCTGGCGTGCGCATGTTGAGGATCGTGACGAGGAAGTTGATCGAGCCGAGGATCGAGGAGCTTCCCAGGATGATCACGCCCACGAGCCAGAGGCTCTGGCCGAAGGGACCCCGTTCGCTGAGGGGCGGATAACTCGTCCAGCCCGCGTCGGCGGCGCCGCCTGGCGTGAGGAAACCCGACAGGATCATCAGGCCGGCTGGGATGATCATCCAGAACGACAGGACGTTGATCTTCGGGAAGGCCATGTCACGCGCGCCGATCATCAACGGCACCAGGTAGTTGCCCAGCCCACCGACGCCGAACGGGATGATGAACAGAAAGATCATCACCGTGGCGTGGATCGTGAAGATCTGGTTGTAGAGCTCACCCGAGAACGGCGGCGACTCGGGCAAGGCGAGCTGTGCGCGCACGAGCATCGCCGCCAGGCCGCCGATGAGGAAAAAGATGAAGGTCGTGACCATGTACATGATCCCGATCTTCTTGTGGTCTGGGGTGGTCAGCCATTCGCCGATGCCACGCCGCGGCACCGCCAGTCCGTCTGGGGCAGCGGCGAGTGCGCCCGGGCGGGTCGCGACGGGTGGTGCAACGGTGGTCGCCATCGACAGCTCTGTGCTCCTGTCTAGCTCGTTACTTGAGCGTCTCGAGGTAGGCCACGATTTGCGTAGCCTGGTCGTCCGTCAGGTTGTAGTTCGGCATCGTCGTGCCCGGCTTCACGCCAGGCGGATTCATGATCCAACGCTTCAGGTCATCGGGGCCGTTGTTGGGTACGGCCCCACCAGCGATCGTCGTTCGTGATGCCACACCCGCCAGACCCGGGCCAACCGTACCGCTAGCTCCGGTCACGCCCGGAATTGTGTGGCACGTGCCGCAGGGTTGTTGCGCGATCAGGTCCCTGCCCGCGGTCGGGTCGCCACTCCCGGTGGGTGACGTTACTGGCTGGCCGGACTGCATTTGTTGAATCCACTGCTGGAAGTCGTCCTGGCTCAGAGCCGTCACACGGAAGAGCATGCCCGCGTGGCCCGAGCCACACAATTGCGCGCATACGCCGCGGAACGTCCCGGGCTGGCGCACGGTGAAGGTGATGTGGTTGATGCGACCGGGTAGCGCATCGATTTTGCCGTACAGGTCGGGCACCCAGAAGCTGTGGATCACGTCTTTCGACGTCACGTCGAAGATCAGCGGTTGACCCACTGGTAGATGCAGGTCGTTCGTCGTCTGGACGCCTGTATCGCCATACTGGAAGGTCCACGCGAACTGCTGACCGGTGACCGCCACGTGGAGCGTGTTCTCGTCCGTCGGGAACTGGCTGATGTCGCCGAGACGAGTGACCGTGATACCGAACAGGCCGACCAGGAGCAGCGCGGGCACGGTCGCCCACATGACCTCCAGGCGGGTATTGCCATGGATCTGCGGCGGCTCGCGCAGCGGGAGTGGGGCTCGGCGTCGGAACCGCAAGCTCGAGTAGATGAGCAAGCCTTCGACAAGGACGAAGACTACCGTCGCGAGGATCAGCGTGAACCAGAACAGCTGGGAAATGAGCTCGGCGTTGTCCGAGGCTGGTGCGACTGGCCAGGCCTGCGCGAAAGCGGGGATGGCCGTGCCTGGGAGCACGACGAGAGCTGCGAGCGCGGCGAGCGCAGCGAACGCGGGACGGCGCATCAGCGACTTCCTCTGATGATAGCGAGCACACCCGCTGGCGCGGCGCGGACGCACGCCGCGTTGCACTCGCGGTGTGCGACTGAGTGGCGGTCGCCACGACGTCGCGGGCTGGCGCTGTCGCTGCCAGGTTCTGTCTGAACAGTGAAACTCTTCGAACTCGGCCCGCTCGAGCAAGGCGCAGCGAAGGCCGAAGAATACGGCGTCAGCCAGCGCGCGGTTGTAGACTCGAAGAGGCGCATGGGACTCGAAAATCGTGGCGCTCTGTTTGCGGTCGCAGTCCCGCTCATTGCGTTCAAAATCTGGTTCGCCATCCTGCTGCTGATGTATGCGCCGACGCGCGACACAGCTGTCTGGATTGCGGCCACACACTGGACGCTGATCATCGTGATCGGCATCCTGGTCGTAGCGGGCATCCCGATGTACCGCCTGATGCGCGCCCGCGCCCGTCGCAACAAGCTCCGCCGCTCCGAATGGATGGTCGACGCCCCGCCTCAGTGCTCGGCACTGTGGGAGACAGTTTCGCGACTCGAAGGCGGCGATTGATCCGGTCGCGTCGCCAACCATAGCGCGCCAAAGCCGATCACCAGGATCCCGAACAAGGCCGCGATGACTGCTTTGCCGATCGTGATCGGGCCGATTTCGAGCTCCGATTTGCCAAGCTGCAGCAGTCCCGTGCCGAAGGTTGTGATGATCGCCGCGATGACGATGACGAGGAACGGCGGGATCAAAAACGGCAGTACCTTGTGCTCGAAGGGGTCCGGTTCAGCCAACACTTCGGCCGGATCCCGCTCGGCATTCGGAAGTCCTGCGAAGGACCCGACGATTCCGCCGACCGATCCGCCCGCCAGAATGCCGCCGACCGCCAGCGCGATGGACCAGCCGCCGAAATCGACGTTCGGCAGTGTTGGCGGCAGCACGATCGCAAGCCCGATGCCCACCGCCGCGCCGATCACACCGCCGAGGACAATGCCCGCCGCGCCGAAATCCTCAGAGTGCTGAACCGCAATCTGCTGCAGCGGCTCCTCGTACACCAGGTCCTCGCCAGTAGCGGGTAAGCCCGCGGCCGGCTCGTACAGCTGGCCGAGGACGAACCCGTAAATCAGGTGAAGGATCAGGTTGCCCACGGGCACCAGCGGTCCCGCCGAAAGAGCCCAGTCGAGCATGTTGACCGCGGCGGCGGGCAGCAACGCAACCAGCGACACGATCCAGGGCAGCAGGGCGAAACGCATCCCGCGCGCCCAGCCGGGGCCATCACCGAGCCAGGACCGCACGAAGCGCGATGGGTTCTGCTCCAACCACGCGTACAGGACGGCCCAGATCAGCCCGAGTACGACGTGGAGAATGACTGCCACCGCGGGTGTGGCCGTGCTGAACGAGACAACCGCGTTGTGCGTGAGCTGCCACAACCACCGACGGAAGACGTCGCCCTGCGAGTCCGCGGCGCCATTGGCAACCACGTACGCAATCATCAACACGCCCGTCGACGCACCGATGGAGACGAAGCCTGCGATGATCGCGTTCGAAACCCAGTGGCGGCGAGAGACGGCTTCAGCAGCTTCCATCGAATTCAGTGCGCTCCTACGGGCCGACGATCGGCGGCTTCCTCGCGCGCCGCCCAGATGAAGAACACCACGCCGGTGGCGATCAGGAAGTACAGTCCGCTGCCGACCCACATCAGCAGCCCGCCCCACTGCTGATCCTCGATGGCGGACAAACTCGTCACGCGCGGTGCCGCGATGTAGGTAGCGTAATAGGGTGTGCTCGTCGCGGCGAGCAGCGCACCGACCAACGAGGCGGGCACAGTCTGTAGGAACAAATAGAGCACCTGCCCTAACGCGGGATAGCGTGGCGCAATGTCCGGTATGGGACTGAGCACGGGCATCCACATGATGAACGCGGTCGCGATAAAGACGATGTGCTCGAGGCCATGCAGTGGCTCGCTGGCCAACGTGGCTTCGTAGATGGACGGTAGATGTGCGAGCGCAAACACCAGGTTGAAGCCGAAGAAAGCAATCAACGGGTGGCGCGCCCAGCGCACGAAGCCGGTCAAACGCGTCGCCGCCAGTACCTCCCGAAGCAGCCATCCGGGCGTGCCCGCCAGCAGCACTGGCGCGACGCCGAGCGTCAGCAGCAAGTGCTGGAGCATGTGCGCCGTGAAGAGATAGTTGTCGGCCAGCGTATCGAGTGGCGATGCCAACGCGATGAAACCCACAACAATGCCCGCGGTGAACACCGCCTGCTGTCGTCTGCTGACCGGGTTCGCGCCTGGGAAGCGGTCGCGCCAGCGCCCAACACACAGCAGGTAGAGCGCCTCGAGGCCAACCAGGCCCACGACGACACTTGGTGGCGGCAACGAGTACGCGATCACACCGGATGCGGCAGCGGGTACTGGTGAAACAGGAAGAGCAACGCCGTGATGACCGAGCCCGCGACGGCCAGACCGAAGCCAAACACGCCCGTCAACAGCGGATGGTCGAACTTCAGGTGCATGTAGAAGCCGACCACCAGCACAAACTTGGTCGCCGAAAGCACGAGCAGAATCGGCACGAGAACGGGTCTGACGCTCTCTTGCGTGTAGGCAAAGACCTCAACGCCCGTGATGATCGCCAGGACGACGCCCACGAGAACATAGGTCCGCGGCCCTGGATGCGCCTGCTCGAGGCCCGCGTGCTCCGCGCCGTGTTCACCGTGACCGTGCGCGAGTTCGTGCTCTGCCATCAGTCTGGAATCAGGTACACGAGCGTGAAGATCAGGATCCACACGATGTCGACAAAGTGCCAGTACAGCCCGGCAATCTCCACCAGTAGCGAGTGCTCTTGATGTAACCGCCCACGGAAGGAATGCGTCACGAGCGAGAGCAACCAGAGCACGCCGATCGCGACGTGCGTCCCGTGGAAGCCGGTGAGGGTGAAGAACGTCGATCCGAACAGATTGCGCGAGAGCGTCAGACCGTCGTGATAGAACGACGTGAACTCGTAAAACTGGCCGCCCAGAAACACGCAGCCGAGCAGTGCCGTCGCCGATAGCCAGATTCGCATCTTGCGTTCCTGGCCGTGCTGGATCGCTGCCAGTGCCAGCACCATGGTCAGGCTCGAAAGCAACAACACGAAGGCGCTGACCGACGTGTATGGCACGTCGAACGTCTCGCGTGGCAGGGGCCCGTCCAGGCTGCGGTTCTTGTAGACCATGTAGGTCGCGATCAGCGTCCCGAAGAACATGCAGTCGGACGCCAGGAACGCCCACATGAGCAGCTTGCGGTTGTCCTGACCGGTCGTGGTATGCGGGTGTTCGAGGACAAGCTCCGTTTCGCTCGGTGGCGGGGCGACGGAGCCTGCGTCGACGACGACTGGGACAGCCTGGGCCATGTCTATGGCTCCTCGTACGACCAGCCGTAAATCCCGCCGACCACGGTCAGGAAGCCGACGATGACACAGACCGGTATCGCCGCCGGACCGACCGAGTCGGTCAGCAGCAAACCGCTCGCCATGACGAACAGACCCACCGCGATCACCAGCGGCCAGTACGACGGCGAGGGCATATGAATCAGCGTTGGCGTCGGAGTCGCCGCCGTCGCTACCGCCATATGCGCTTCTTCCTCGGCGTGCGCGGGTCCACCGGCGAGCGGGGTGACCTCGATCGGGTCCAGGTGCATGCGCTCGGGGTGCTTCATCGCCCACCACCCGTCGCGTGAGTGCACGACGGGAATGCGGGCGAAGTTGTAGACAGGCGGTGGCGATGGGATCGACCACTCGAGGGTGGCGCCATCCCACGGGTCATCGGGCGCGACGTCGCCGCTGCGCAGGCTGGTGAAGACGTTGATCACAAACAACAGCACCGAAAAGCCCAGCCCGACCGCGCCAACGGTTGACATCTGATTCAGCGTCGTGACGCCCAGGCTGGCGTCGTATGTGTAGACGCGGCGCGGCATACCCAGCAGCCCCGTCCAGTGCATGGGCATGAACGTGATGTTGAAGAAGATCACGAACGTCCAGAAGTTCCACTTGCCCAGGGTCTCGTTCAGCATGCGGCCGCTCATCTTGGGGAACCAGTAGTAGATTCCCGCCAGCAGCGCCATGATGCTGCCGCCGATCAGGACGTAGTGGATATGGGCGACGATGAAGTACGTGTCGTGCTGGATCAGGTCGGCTGGTGGCGAAGCGTGCATGATGCCCGACAAGCCGCCAATGATGAACATGCTGATGAAGCCGACCGCGTACAGCATCGCGGTGGTGAACCGCACCGAGCCCTGCCACATCGTGGCGATCCAGTTGAAGATCTTGACGCCAGTGGGCACCGCGATGAGCATCGTGCTCGAGGCGAACACCGCGTCGGCGATCGGACCGAGGCCAACGGCAAACATGTGGTGCGCCCAGACGCCGAACGCCAGGAACGCGATGGCGATACCCGAGTACACCATCACGGCGTAGCCGAAGAGCGGCTTGCGCGAGAAGACGGGAATAATTTCCGAGATGATGCCCATCGCGGGCAAGATCAGGATGTACACCTCGGGATGCCCGAACACCCAGAAGAGGTGTTGCCACAGGACCGGGTCGCCGCCGTTCGGCACGCTGTAGAAGTTCGTCCCGAAGAAGCGGTCGAACATCAACAGGATGAGCCCGACGGTGATCGATGGGAAAGCGAGCAGTAGCAGGATCATGGTGATCAGCGACATCCACGTGAAGATGGGCAGTCGCATCATGCTCAGGCCCGGTGCCCGCATGTTGATGATCGTCACGAAGAAATTCAGCGCCGCGGCCAGAGAGGCCACGCCGAGCACCTGCAGGCCAAGCATCCAGAAGTCGATGCCTGGGCCAGGCGAATAGGGTCGGGTGGTCAGGTTCGCGTAGCCAAACCAGCCCGCATCGGGTGCACCGCCGAGCAGGAAGCTGATGTTGAGCATGATCCCGCCGAGAATGAACGCCCAGAAGCTGAAGGCGTTCAGTCGGGGGAACGCAACGTCACGGGCGCCGATTTGCAGCGGGATGATGAAGTTGAAGAAGGCCGCGCCCAACGGCATGATCGCGAGGAAGATCATCGTCGTCGCGTGCATCGTGAACAGCGCGTTGAACATCTCGGCCGACACCAGCGTGTTATTGGGCACCCACAGCTGCAGCCGGATGACGAGCGCTTCCAGCCCGCCGATGCAGAAGAACGTGAACGCGGAAACTCCGTACAGGATGCCGATGCGCTTGTGGTCGACGGTGGTGAACCAGCTCCACAAGCCTCGGTACGCTGGTGCGACGATCGTCGGCGGCGCGACG
>JAFAPL010000131.1 GCA_019247135.1 Chloroflexota bacterium
GTCCTCGCGAACGAGAAGTTGCGACGTTGATTGCCCAGGGATTTTCGAATGCGGACATAGCATCCGCGCTCGTCATCGGCCGCCGAACGGTCGACACCCATGTGAACCACATCCTCTCCAAACTGGGCGTACACACGCGGGCGCAGATCGCCGCCTGGGCCGTCGAACGGAGGCTCGATCACGGTCGGCCGGCGTGAGATTGGGAAATACGCTATTTACTGGATGGCGCGCCGCCAGCAAATCGCCGAGAGTAGCTGTTCGAGAGGAGATGGACGCATGACGAACAGGCTTGGCCTGGCGGTCATTCCCGGCGCCGGCTGGACAGCGAGCGACATCCGTACCATTGCGCGAGAGGCGGAGGACGCCGGTTTCGACGCGATCTTCACGACCGAGGTCAACAATGACGCCCTCGCCACCGCGCAATTGATGGGTTCGGCCACGAGGCATATCCGAGTTGGTACATGGATCGCAAACATTTACTTGCGCCACCCGTATGTCTGCGCGCAGGGAGCTGCGCTCATCGCCGACGCGACTGGTGGTCGGTTCATACTGGGTATCGGGGTAAGTCACCAACCGGTTAACGATTCGCTTGGAATACCCATGGTGGATCCGGTCGAGGACATTCACAGATATGCTGTTGCTGTTCGGTCGTGGCTCAATGGCGAGGGGGCCGGCGACGCACCTACCGCAGCGGCCCTCACGCGTTCCAGTCCCGCTGTATATTGCGGCGCTGACTTCGCGCACTGTACGAACGGCCGCCGAGATTGGTGACGGACTGATGCCGGTGTTCTGGTCCCCGGCTCGGGTCCAACGCAGCCTCCAATGGTGCGCGCGCGGTCGCGATAAAGCAGGCCAAACCAGGCAGCTCGACGTGACACTGGGTATACCGACGTTCATCGGCGAGGACCTCGAGAAGCAGCGTTCGATTGCGCGTCAGAATCTCGCGCTCTACACGTACTTTCCGTTCTTCCAGCGACTGTTTCGAGCGTCAGGGTTCGCGACTGAAGCCGAGCAGATGGAGAATGGAGCTGGCGCAGCGGCTCTGTCGGATGACCTTCTGGACTCATTTTCGTTGATTGGGCCGTTCCAACGATGCGAACGAAAGCTCGACGAGTTCCGGGAGGCGGGGGTCGATCTGCCCATCCTGATGCCGCCAATTGGAGTGGAAGGTGCGCGTGCCGTAATCGAAGTATTCAGCGCTGACGCCGCAGGCGTGCGTGGCGCGCCGTTGCCGAGTCCTGAACGCACCGCAGTATAGGGCGTCTGCCGAGGCGCCGGTCGACTCAAGCATGCGTCGCACCGAACTGCTGATCGTCGGCGCCGCACCGTACGGTCTCGCGACCGCGGCATACGCCGAAACCCGCGGGGTGGACCACCTTCTTCTCGGTGAGCCGATGGAGTTCTGGTATCGCCACATGCCCGATGGCATGCTTCTCCGCTCCGGGCCCGAGTGGCACATCGACCCGTTCGAGACTCGTACGGTCGACGCGTATCTGGGTGGCCGTCGCTCACCTCGAGATCGGGTAACTCCACTCGCAGTTGGTGTCTTCCGGGAATATGGCGAGTGGTTCGCCACGGAGTACGATTTACGCGCTCGGCCCGCCTGGGTTAAGTCGCTACAAAAGCTGGACGATTCCTTCCAGGCGGAGTTGGTCGACGGACAGCCCCTTTACGCACGGAATGTTTTGCTTGCGTTAGGCTTTGCTTCTTTTGCGAAGGTGCCAAACAAAATCGTTCGAGATTTGCCTGTCGGGTGCTGGTCGCACACCTGCGACACTGTCAGGTTCGATCAGTTCCGCGAGCAGAGATGCCTCATCGTTGGCGGGCGTCAGAGCGGCTATGAGTGGGCCGCCTTGCTAGCTGAGCACGGAGCCGCTGAGGTCCACATCTCGCATCGCCATCCGACGCCGTCTTTCACGCCTGCTGACTGGTCGTGGGTGGCGGACCTGGTGCGGCGCAGCAACGCGCAGCCCGCTTGGTATGCGCAACTCTCGCCGGCGGCCAGAGAGGACATTGGCCGACGCTTCTGGCGTGAAGGTCGACTGAAGCTGGAGCCGTGGCTCGAACCGCGGTTGAACAGGAACAACATACGGGTCTGGGAATGTACGTCATTGACGAGCTGCCGCGTTGCCGATGACGGGACGATCATCGCGGAGTTGGATGCAGGACCGATGCTGACGGTGGATCACGTAATACTTGCCACCGGTTACCGCGTGGACCTGGCCGGGTAAATTGCCTGTCGACGATCGGCTCCTCCGGCCAACTCGTGATCGAGGATGGTTTTCCGGTCCTCGACCGAGCCTTGCCAATCGAGCGTTCCCGGGTTGTACTTCAGCGGGCTGCCCGCGACGCGTGACTTCGGCCCATTCTTCGGCTTCGTTCCCGGCTGCCGTGTGGCCCCGCGCGCAATCATCGACGATGTTCTGCGAGCTGACTCGCGAGAGCGCTGATGAGAACTACAAGAACAGATGTCTTGCGTCGAGTATGCCGTCGATTACTGTATTGCGTGACCTCTGGCCGTTCGTCGCTCCTCGTCAGTCGTGGCATCAATTCGCGCCCTCGGCTGAAACCCCAATGTCGGTGCCGTGTCTGCCAACTCATCGCCCAGCCACAGTCCGCTCACAGAACTCCGTTCGGATGCTGTTGCAGCGCGAAGAACGGACTGGAGGCGAAGTCAACACAGAGCGACCCAGGGAGCTTAGCTCCCTGGGCCGCCTGCCAGGAAGGAGCGCCTGTCCGCCTTTGAACGCCGCCACGAGGCCATATGACCCGCGTGCGGAAGCACTGCCAATACTTGCTCGGAAAAAGACCTACACTTCTGCCGACATTGCTGCCAGACGGCACTCTTGCGTGTCCCGCAGGCCCTTCTTCGACACGATTCGAACTCGAAAAGGGCCGTTGCCGGCCCCCTCTCGGACTAGATGTCGTAGTAGAGGTGAAACTCGTACGGGTGCGGGCGCAGGGCGATGGCATCGACTTCGCGCTCGCGTTTGTAGGCGACCCATTCGTCGATGACGTCGGGGGTGAAGACACCGCCTTTCAGCAGGAAGTCGTGGTCGGCTTCGAGCGCGTCCAGCACTTCGGCCAGACTGCCGGGGGTGCTCTGGACTTTGGGGCCGCTGCCTTCGGTGCCGTTGTGGGCCAGCATCTCGTACAGATCCTCGTCGATGGGGTCCGGTGGCTCGATCCTGTTCATCACTCCATCGAGGCCGGCCATCAGCATCGCGGAGAACGCGAGGTACGGATTGCACGACGGATCCGGTGCGCGGAACTCCAGGCGGCGCGCTTTCGGGCTATTGGAGTACGTCGGAATACGAACGCATGCGGAGCGATTGCGCTGCGAGTACACCAGGTTGATCGGGGCTTCGTAGCCAGGCACCAGACGGCGATAACTGTTGGTGGTCGGAGCCGCGAACGCGAGAATCGCCGGCGCGTGCTTCAGCAGACCACCGATGTAGTGGCGGCACATCTCCGATAGCAGCGCGTACCCGTCAGCGTCGTAAAAGAGCGGCTGATCGTCGTTCCACAAGCTCTGGTGCGTGTGCATACCGGAGCCGTTGTCACCGAAGAGCGGCTTCGGCATGAACGTCGCGGTGTAGCCGTTGCGGTAGCACACGTTCTTGACGATGTACTTGTACTTGAGCACCTGGTCGGCCATCTTGACCAGGGTGCCGAAGCGCATGTCGATCTCGGTCTGACCGGCCGTACCGACTTCGTGGTGGTGGACTTCGATCTTTATGCCGGCCTTCTGCATCTCCAGGACGATCTCACTGCGCAAGTCCTGGAGTTTGTCCATCGGTGGAACCGGGAAATAGCCCTCTTTGTAGCG
>JAFAPL010000181.1 GCA_019247135.1 Chloroflexota bacterium
GGCGCCTGGACGGCGTGGCTCGATCAGCAGATCGGCGCCGCCTGATGCTGAGTGCCCTGCTCGACGCTGTGTTGGCTGGTCTTGCCGCGCTCACCGGTGGCGTACTCGTCGTCGGCTACGGACTGCTCGCGCGGTTCCTGCGCCCGCGCACCAGGTCGAAAAGAATCGTGTATCTCGGGACAGGCCGCATCGCGCAGGTCTTCCCGCGCAACGGCGCCAACCTGTTCCTGGAGCGCGAGTGCAGTGACTTCGACGGTTACTTCGAACACCTGTGGAACGTCCACTTTCCCGCTGGCGGATTCGGCCGCCTGAATCTCACGCCCCGGCACCATCTCGTCGACGTCGATTTCTCGACTCCGAAAGGTCTAGGCAAACGCACCGCCACAGCTGTGCGCGAAGTCCTTTTTCTGTTATGGCTGACCCGATTCGTGTGCCGCGCACGCGCTTCTGTCATCACCGCGACCAATCCCTATTTGCAGGGATTGCACGCGGCGATCGTCGGCCGCCTGCTGGCCATTCCGTATGGCGTGATCGTCACGCGTGATTTCGACTGGGACTGGGCAGTCCTGAAAAAGCAGGCCTTTCCGTCCGTGTTCCCGTCGCGCGCGGTCGAACGAGTCATCGGCGGCTGGGTGTTGCGCAATGCGGACCTGGTGCTGGCCGACCGCGAATACTACCGTCAGTTTGCACTGCGCAACGGCGCCGCTCCTGAACGCGCGGTGGCGACTCGCGTCCTGGCCGATGACGCGTATGCGCAGGCGCCGTCGTCGGCCCAGGCCGACGTGCGTGAGCGCTTTGGCCTTCCGGATGGCCCTTTGCTGGTGTATGTCGGGCGCCTGGACGCGGATAAATTCGTCTTCGATCTGGTCGACTGCCTCGCCAGCGTGCGGCAGCACTTTGCCGATGCGCAGTTGGCGTGCGCTGGGACGGGCAGTCTCGAGACAGAGATGCGGCAGCGCGCCGTTCAACACGGTATTGCCGAGGCGCTGCACCTGCTCGGCGCGGTCGAGCTCGGCGACCTCGCTGCGCTGGTTGCTTCGGCCGACGTGGTCGTCGCACCGCACATGGGCTACACACTCATTGAAGCCGGCCTGACCGGCACACCGGTGGTTACCTACGACTACGATTTCGCGCCCGAGATCATTCTCGACGGCGAATCGGGCTACCTGGCGCCGTTCCGTGACGTCCGCGCCCTGGCCGCGCGCGTGTGCACGCTGCTCGAGACGCCCGAGACCGCCCGCTGCCTGGGCAACCGTCTCCGCCGACGATTGCTGCGTGAACACAGCCGATCCGCGGTGATGCCGCTCTATCGCGCCGCGTACGACGGTGTGTTGTCTGGACGGAGCTAGTGACCGTCACCGTCGCGGCGCCGCCGCGCGTCCAGGCGCGACCGCGCGTGGGCTGGCGCACGCTGTACGGCGGCACCCTGGCGTTCTGGGTCGTCACGCGGCTCCTGGTGCTGGTGCACCAGGGCGCATGGCCGTGGATGAACGCGTTCGTGGTCGATGCCGCGCGGGGGATGGTGGTTGGCGACTGGAACGAGGCCGTGCGGCCGCAGCTACCGGCGGTGCTCGGTGTGCCGCTCGTGCTGGCGGGGGCGACCGAGCAGCAGACGGTCGCCGTGCTGTACGTCGTCGCGAGCTTGATTCAGTTTGGCGCGTTTCTGGCGCTGGTTCGTGCGCTGTTCCCCGCCCGTCTGATCGAGCAGGCGCTCGCGCTGTTGTTCTTCGTCCTCGTTCCGTACAACCACTCGATCCACCACTACCGCGACGTACCCGTGGTGTTGGCCAGCAGCGGTGTGTTTCTGCTGGGT
The DNA here is from genome assembly GCA_019247135.1 of Chloroflexota bacterium. Next base: position 1,814 of record JAFAPL010000181.1, read on the forward strand.
GCGCACTGGCTGCACGCGGAGCGCGGCGATGTCGGCGGCGTGCGCTCGTGGCTGTGGGTTTTCGGCTCGACGGTGCTCGCAGTCTGGAGTCGGACTGAAGCGCTCACTTTCGTCGGCGTGCTGGTTGTGCTGGGGCTCGTAGCCTGGCGTGCGCGTGCGTTGAAGACGGTCGGGCTGTATATCGGTGCGGCAGCGATCGCGTCGGGCGCTCTGTTACTGGCAAACCGGCTCGAGGGCGTCGATCCAGCCGAAGCGGGACGCTACCAGTGGCACACGTTCCTGGACAGCACGCCGGAGTCGTGGCTCAGCCCCGAGTGCCGCGCCGACGCGACCGAGAACTGCCGCGAGCAAGAGGGCTTGACGTACTTTGGTCCGGCTGATCCGCAGGGCGGCGTCCTGCCCATGGTGGAGCATCACCCGCTCACGACACTCGCGAAGACCGCTCAGAGCGCCTGGGACAACGTGTGGATCATCCTTGGCCCGAACTCATCGACGTTTCCAGGCATCGTGCCGTTCTTGTTTGTCGTCGGCGTGGTCGTGCCCGCGGCTCGCGAGGAGCTGCGCAGGGTGCCCGCGGCGGCGTGGATGCTGGTCGTGGCGACGCTGGCCGAGACCGTCCTGCCGCCCTTAAGCTGGGCACCGCCGCATCCCCAATACCACTTGCAGATGGTTCTTGCCGTTGTCGTCCCGATTGTCGCCGTGCTCGCCGCGCTGTGGGCGCTGGCGCGGGGCCGCTGGGTGGTGATCCTGTTTTTCGTCGGCAACGCAGCGTTGAGCGCGTTCCGCTATACGCGCTACCCGGGGTACTGAACGCACCAGCATGCTCAAGCAGCGACTCACGTCTCCCGACTCACGCCTCACAACCTGGCTGACTGCGTTGTTCGCTCTCGCCCAGACGCTGGCCTACTACGCGTACCTGCGCAACGATCCTGGCAACTACAACGGCGCGGGCGCGGGCGGTGATCAGGTCGCGTACATCGATCTGGCCCAGCAGGTCCTGTACGGGACGTGGGAGGGCGCCGTGCACTACATGCCTGGACTGCCCGCCGTCATCGCCGCTGGTCAATTACTCACCGGTGACCCGCGGCTCGGCATCGCCGTCATCCAGGCCGTGCTGTACGCGCTCGTCGTTGTGGCGGTCGCACGTCTCGCGGGGACGATCTTTGGCGAAGGAAGCGCACCGTGGGCGGCTGCCGCGGTCGGACTGAATCCCGCGCTCGGGTATTACGCTTCCCAGGCGCTCACGGAATTCCTGACGGCCGTCGTACTGGTCGCGGTGGCTGCGACCCTGGTGGCCTGGTCGCGCGCACAGTCGTTGTGGCGCGCGGCCCTCGTCGGCGTTCTGATCGGTCTGGCCGGCTACCTGCGAGCCGAGTACCTCGGCCTGGCAGTCCTGTTTGGTCTGATCGTGCTCTGGATGGCACGCGCGCGGCCGAGCAACGCCTTCGCCAGCGCCGCCGTGCTCGTGTGCGCCACGCTGCTGGTTATTGCGCCGTGGGTCGCTCGTTACACGGTCACCACCGGCAGGCCTGCGCTGTACAACGAAAGCCCGTTTTCCAATCTGGTACTGATGGGCACTTGGTTTCGCGTCTTCGACGAGCAGACGTTTGCCACCCTGCAGCAGATCGAGACGGCGCCAGGGACCCGCGACGAGGCCATCGCTCGCGCGGCCACCGTCGGTCCACGGCCCGAGCTATCGCAGCGCTACATGGAGCAGGCACGCGGACCCTACGAGCGGCCCCTGGGCGAGACACTCCCGCTTGCCGCCCAGAACGTTCAGCTGAATTTGCGGCAGTACCTGGTGAATCACCTGGTCCTGGCGCCGGTGCTGATCTGGGCCGGCCACACGCCGCTGCGGCAGGCGGACGCGCC
>JAFAPL010000261.1 GCA_019247135.1 Chloroflexota bacterium
GAGTGGCCGCGGCAGAGCGGCTAGCGAGCGAGGGCTACTCGGCAGTGAAGACCTCAATTGGCCGCGGCGATATCGACAGTGATCTGGCAGGCGTGCAGGCAATCGTAGGGGCGGTCAGAGGCAAGGCCGATGTGCTGGTGGACGCGCATGGGGCATATACGCCGGAGAACGCACTGGATGCCGCACGCCGGCTCCAGGACATTGGCGTGTACTGGCTGGAGGATCCGCTGCCGCCTGAAGACATCGACGGATACGTGCGGTTGAGCGCAGCAGTCGACATGCCGATCGCGTCAGGTGAGACCGAATGCACGCGCTGGCAGTTCGAGGAGCGGCTCTCGCGTGGGGCGGTGGACGTGATTCTGCCGGACGTGTGTCGCGCCGGTGGGATCTCGGAGGGCCGGCGGATTGCGACCGTGGCCAGCCTGCACAATACTCGTTGGGCGGCGCACGTGAGCATGGGGACGTCGATTCACGTCGCGGCGGCGGCGCACCTGGCGGCGGCGAGCGCCAACTTTCTCATTTTCGAATTTTCGAGCAGCTCGAATCCGCTCGGAGACGAGCTGCTGACGAGTCCACTCCGGCCGCGGGGTGGCACGTTGCAGGTACCGGACGGACCGGGACTCGGCATCGAATTCGACGAAGCGCGCCTGCAGCGGGTGATTGCAAGCTAGGTAAGGCATCGCCCGGGCGAGGCGAGGGATGCTAGAGTCGCCGGCGCGTGAGTCTCGAGCGGTTCGAAGCGACGGCGGTCGAACTCGCGCGTGCCGCCGGCGAACGTGCACTCGCCGCGCTGCGCACGACACTGGCGCTCGAGTTCAAAGGCAAAAAGCAAGACAGCCCCGTAACGGCTCTGGACCGCGACGTCGAAGCCTTCTTGCGCGCCGAACTGCGCTCGGCATTTCCCGAGCACGGGGTGTTGGGCGAAGAGTCGACCGAGGACATCGCCGTCGACGCACGCTATCTGTGGGTTCTGGATCCCATCGACGGGACGATGAACTTCGCGTCGGGTTTACCGTTGTTCGGAATCTCCATCGGGCTACTCGACGCGGGAGTGCCATGCGCCGGCGCCATCTGGGTGCCTGTCGGTCCATCACTCGCGCCCGGCGTGTTTCACGCGCGAGCGGGCGAGGCCACCAATTTCGATGACCAGCCAGTGCGGGTTTCGATGGCGGCCGACGAGCGTGGGCAGATCATGGCGCTGCCGGGCGGCTACCTGCGGGCCTTCAGGTTCCGACGACCAGCGCGCGAAGTGCCGCGGCCGGCGCGGGCGTTGCCAGACGCGCGGACACTCGGTTCCTGTTCGGCTGAGCTGGCGCTGGTGGCCAGCGGCGGCCTGCGTTCGAGCGTGTTTCTCAAGCCGTCGATCTGGGACGTCGCGGCGGGCGTGCCGATCGTGCGCGGTGCGGGCGGGTACGTGCTGACGTGGCGTGATCGAGCGTGGAGACACTTCGAGCGTTTCGATCCGATGCCTCCCGATCGCGGACGCGGGTCGCCGTCATTGCGCAACTGGGGCTTGCCGTTGTTGGTGGGTGCGCCGGACGCGCTGGAGCGGTTGACGGCGCGCATGGCCTGGCATCCGCGGCTGCCGCGGGCGTTGCGCAAGCTGGTCGGGCTCTGAGCTCACGCTCGCAGCGCGTGTTCGAGCGTGCCCGCGATGGCGGTCACGTCGAGCGGTTCAGGCAGCAGGTCGGCGACTCCAACGGTGCGGCGGCGCAACTCGGGAGCAAGCTCCGGATGCCGAAGCAAGCGTGCGAGCGGTGCTTGATCGCGTAACAAGATACCGATCTGGAAGAGGGCCGCGTGACGGCGGCGCACCTGGGCCAGGCCGATCAGCTTGCGGCCGTCGATCACGACCTCGTGCGGCGACAGGCAGCCGAAGCATGTATTCAAGAGTGGGTCGGCGCGGGTCTTGAGGTCGGCCGTGTCCATTCGAGCTTCGGCGATTTCCACGCGGCGCGCCGCCCGTACGCCGAGCGTGTGCAGGCCGTTCGTCAGGCGGTCGCCGAGCCAGCGATAGGATTCCGTCAGGTCGGCGCCGGCGCGCTCGTCGGGCAGACGGACGCACACAGCCGCGCAGAGCATGTTGTCGTCGAGCAGGAGCGCCCCGCCTCCGGCGCGACGTTCGAGCACTTCGACGCCAGCCTGGCGGCAGCGTTCCTCATCCACGATCTCGAATCGACGACGCCACAAGCCCAGTCCGAGCACGACCGCGCGCGTCTGCGCGATGTACCAGCGCGACACCATCGCCTGCCCTGCATCCGCCGCGTCGAGCAGGGCTTCGTCACGAGCGAGCGCCTGAGCGGCTGGCTCGGCTGATAGGCTCACAGACGTGACGTGGCGTGGCAGCCGCATCTCGGTTGTGTTCCCAACGTACAACGAGCGTGAGTCCATCCGATCGGTGATTCTCGATTTCGCGGACACGGGCGTGGTCGATGAGATTGTGGTGGTCAACAACAACGCGGCGCCTGGGACCTCCGAAGAGGTGGGCGCGGCCGCCGCGATGGCGCCCAACGGGACCGAGGTGCGAGAGGTTCGGGAGTATCGCCAGGGCTACGGCTACGCGATCCGACGCGGGTTTCGGGAAGCCACGGGCGATTACGTCGTCGTGTCGGAGCCCGACGGCACGTTTCTCGGTCGCGACACCTTCAAGTTGCTGGCCTACGTGGACGACTTTGACGTGGTGTACGGCAGTCGCACGGCGCGGACGTTCATCTGGCGCGGCGCCAACATGGGCGCCCTGCTGCGCTGGGGCAACTGGGGCGTGGCCAAGATGATGGAGTTTCTGTTCAACAGCACCAATCTGACCGACGTCGGCTGCACGATGCGATTGATTCGACGCTCGGCTTTGGTCAAGCTCGAACCGGAGTTCACCGTCGGCGGCAGCGCATTCGGCCCAGAGATGATGGTGCTCAGCCTGATCGAAGGGCTGCGTGTCATTCAGGTGCCGGTGAATTACCTGCCGCGCATCGGCGAGTCGAGCGTCACGGGCGATCTGCGCAAGGCGATGCTGCTCGGACTGTGGATGGTGGGCCTGGTGTTGCGTTACCGGCTTCGCTCATGGACCGCCGGCTCGAGTGGCGGACCGATCAGCCGCTGAGCGCGCGTGCGAGGGCGCGGATGCCATCGAGGTCGTCGAAGTTGGGCCAGCCGAGCATTACGCGCTGGACGCCGGCAGCACTGAGCTCGGCTACCTGGTCGCGGATGTGCTCGAAGGAGCCGAAGAGGAGGCCGCGCTGACGGGCCGCGGCTTCGTCCGCGGGTGGGCCCGGGCGTACGCCGGTCATCAGCGTTCTGCGAAT
>JAFAPL010000522.1 GCA_019247135.1 Chloroflexota bacterium
GCCGCCCGCATCGCTCGGCTCGACCCGAAAGCCAAACGCACGTTGAGCGCCGCAGCGGTGATCGGATCGCGATTCGGTCTTCGTCTGCTGACTGCTTTGGGGGTGGAACCAGCCGTTGATGATCTGGTGGCGGCCGAACTGGTCGAACAGGTCACCTTTCCCCATCAACCGGAGTGGGTTTTTAACCATCCACTGATTCGCACAGTGGCGTACGAATCACAACTGAAATCAGAGCGTGCCGAGTTGCACCGGCGGTTGGCCGCCACGATCGAACAACACGATCCCGCCTCGGCTGACGAAAATGCCGCGCTGATCGCCGAACATCTAGAAGCCGCCGGTGATCTCCAGGCTGCGTACGGCTGGCACATGCGCGCGGCAACGTGGGCGACCAACCGAGACATCACTGCGGCGCGACTGAGTTGGGAGCGCGCGCGACAGATCGCCGACGCAGTACCCGCCGACCTCGAGCGAGTCGCCATGCGCATCGCGCCGCGCACTATGTTGTGCGGAACCGCCCGGCGAGTCCATGCACATGTGGCCGACACCAGCTTCGATGAGTTGCGTCAGCTGTGCGACGGCGCCGGAGACAAGGCGTCGCTGACCATCGCGATGGCGGCGCTGGTAATGGATCACGCGTATCAGGGCCGGATGCGCGAGGCGTCGCGACTGGCATCTGAAGCGATGACACTCATCGAGTCCGTCGACGATCCGACCGCTACGGTGGGGCTGTCGTTCGCGCCCATCTTCGCCAAGGTTCATAGCGCCGAGTGGTCTGACGTGCTGCGGTGGTCACAGCGGGTCATCGACCTGGCCGACGGTGACGCGTCTAAAGGTAACTTCATAATCGGGTCTCCGTTAACGGTCGCCCTCGCGACGCGGGCTATTGCCCGTTACGCCCTGGGTCGTCCTGGATGGCGGGAAGACCTGAAGCGCGGCCTCGCGATGGCCCGCAGCGCCGACCCCATGTCACACGCTACGGTCGTGAGCTTTGTCTACTACCCGGGGATAGTGAATGGCGCCCTGGCAGCCGATGATCAGGCGGTGCGCGAGATCGAGGTAGCCCTGCAGAATGCCGAACGATCCGGCGATGATTTCGCGTTGGCCTTCGCCCGGGTGACGCTGGGCGTTGCGCTGGTGCACCGTCACACCGCTGGGGAGCGTGACCGCGGGCACGACCTCCTTGCGGAGGTCAGCGACGTGTTCCGCCAGTGGCGATACGTCCTCTGCGAGTTACCGCTCATCGATGTGTATGTGGCGCGTGAGCGAGCTCGGCGGGGAGATCGTGATGGCGCCATACCGCTCATGCGCGCCGCCGTCGCCGATCTGTTGCGCGAGGGAGAGCCGCTGGCGTCGGGTATTTGTGCGACGGGTGTTCTGGTGGAGACACTCCTGGAGCGCAGAGCCGAGGGTGACGTCGCAGAAGCCAAGGCCGCGATCGAGCGGTTAACGGCCGCGCCAGCCGATGAGGACATGGTTGGTCGCGAGATCTGGTTGCTGCGGCTGCAGGCCCTCCTGGCGCGGGCGCGCGGTGAGGCCGCGGCTTATGCGCAGTTGAGGGAGCGCTACCGGGACATGGCACGGTGGCTTGAGTTTGATGGGCACATCGCGTGGGCTCAAGCCATGCCGTGATTCTTCGCTGGTAAAGCAGGACCTCCCGGCTGCCACAAGGGACGTCGTCACGGGATTCGGTCACGAGCCGTGGATGGTGGCGTCGACCTGAACACCACTTTGCCGGCAGGTAGACCGGCATGCGAAACCCTGGGTACGCGGCGATGATGTGCTTATGCGACTCCTCGTGACCCTGCCGGTCGCGGTCACAATGACCGTTTTCGCGGCACCGGTGCATGCCGACGGCGATGACGCGACCTTTCTGGCCATGCTTAACCAGCGAGGCATCACCTACAACAGCGCCGACCAGGCCGTGACCGCCGGCAAATCGGTGTGTCAGTTGCTCGACAGCGGCAAGTCCGACGCGGACGTGCTGAAGGAGGTTGAGTCGCGGAACCCCGGGATCCATGATCTGAATAAGGCATTCGCGTTCATGGCCGTATCGTCCGACAACTACTGCCCGAAATACCTCGGCACCGGCGGCGCCAAGAGCGAGGATTCCTAGCCTTCTCAATACCAGATCGCCAGCTGCTGCCCGCGCTCGTTGAGCTGAGGGGGATCGGGCACGCTGGCCGCAATCCCGCAACCCATGCGATGCGCAGTCCACGCCGCCGCCGCCGCGTCGAGGACGTCGTCGGCGGGAACCACGCCAGCGGCACCCAGCTGGTCGGGCAGCTCGATCCCCTCCGACCTGAGTCGCTGAATTCGGTCGCGCTGCCCCTCCCAGCTCTTCTTGCTCCTGGCCGGTGGCCCGTCACCCATCATGGTGAACGACATCTCGGGGTGGACTTCGCGCAGCGGTAGGACACCGCGGTCATAGAGCGCGTTGGCCTCGAGCAATCGGCTGCGCAGGCCAAAGCTCTGTTGGCTCAGACCCTTGCCGGTCAACTCGACGTGCCGCCGTGCTGCTGCCGGGTAGGTCTTTTCGGCCAACACCGAGCGCGGCGGGGTCGGGAAGAGGCTGGCCCGGCGCGCACCCAGTAGCGCCGCGGTTGCGACGTCGGCCTGCCTCAAGCCCTCGTCGAGCAGGCCCAACGGGATATCGACCGCGATCCACGACGCCTCGCCGGCCGCGGCGAGCAGCGCGGCCAAACTGGCGTCGACGTGGGCAGCTGCGAATCGGCCGTCGTCCAGCTCGACGCTGACCCAGCCTTTCGCCCAGACGTCGACGCCGAAAACCCGCATGGCACCCGATCCAATCATCGGCCCGGTGGGTGGACCATCGCCTCATGCCA
>JAFAPL010000532.1 GCA_019247135.1 Chloroflexota bacterium
CGTCAAGTGAGTGGAAGGAAGTGCTTCGCTGGGGTGGTTCCTTGAGACTCGGCCTGGACGGCAACCTTGATTGGAATGCCGCGGTAAGTACGCCGGCCGCACTCGCCGAACTACCACTCCCAGGCACGGTGAAGGCCCGGTTGTCCAACACTAACCAGCTCAAGGCGTTGATTACGGTGCCCGAGTACTCCTTCGCACGGGGGCGGTCTGAAATCGCCGCCACAGGAGAGGGAAATTCTCATTGCTTCTGGCGAATTGAGAACCCTGAACTGCAGCAAGTGCAAACGGTCCAGTTCGGCGTTGTGGTGAAGGTGCCAATCGGGACTGCTTCGATTGACTTGAATGGGCTCGTCGCAGCTGAGCCATCGATCGATTGGCTTGCGGCAAACGTCCGCAACGTGCTCGAGGATATCGACACACGTTTGAGAGCGCTGCTAAGCCGCGACGGTGCTCAAGCTGGCAAGGACCGGCTACCGATTGGAGCCCATGAGACATGGACGCTGGTGCTCCCGAAGTGAACGGTTTCAACTCACCTTAGAAGAGGCGCTTACATGGCTGATGTACCGTTCACGTACCTCATCCGGTGCAGCAGCCTGGATCGGGTCCAGGCAGAAAAGCGCGACCCGGACGGTAACCTCCTCGGCCAACCCTCCGGACCATTGGGCTATCATGGTAGGCCACGTGCCCATATCAACAACTTCGTGACGCGCGCGGCGGCGGGCGCGCTAACTGGCTCGGAGCCGACGAAGCTGGGTGAGCTGCTTTTTGATGCTCTGCTCGGGCCTGAGCTCAGCACTGATTTCTTCAGCTTCTATGAATCAGCGCGGCGCCTCGAGACGCCTGTGCGCATCGGGCTGGAGATCGATGAGCGTGTCGTTCCCGAGGTCGCAGGGTTGCCATGGGAATTCATGCATGCCTCGGTCAAATCGGGCCACGGCACGATCTGGCTCGCAACCGCGCCAGATCTCGTCGTCTCTCGGCGACCAGCCCACTGGACTGAACCCCCTCGGATCGAGCTTGCAGCCGGCGAACGCCTGCGGATCCTCCTCGCAGTAGCGGCGCCAGACCGCGACGAAGCGGGCCCGTTGGGGGCAGTGAAGTACGAGGAAGTATGGGCCGCTCTCCAGTCGTTGCAACGAACGCAGAGCAAGAACATCGAACTCCTGGACCTCGTGCTGCCAGCGACGGTGCGCAGCCTCGACACGGCGCTCGAACGACGGCCGCACATCTTCCATCTCGTCGCGCACGGGCGTCTGTCCGGCAGCAATGCCCAGATCGCACTTGTCGATCCTGCATTGGGTAGCGCGGACTGGACGGACGCCGAACGGTTCGGAGACCTTTTCAATCGGTACCGTCCAGGCGTCGTGCTCCTGCAAGCTTGCGAAGGCGCGGCCCAATCACCATCAAAAGCTTTCAGCAGCCTGGCGTCCCAATTGGTGGAGCAAGACGTGCCTGTAGTGGTGGCAATGCAGTATGACGTGTCGAATTCCACCGCCAAGAAGTTCGCGCTCGAGTTTTACAACCGCCTGGCGGAAGAGGACCCCGTCGATAAGGCCGCACAGGAAGGTCGCCGGCAGATCGCCCTCGGACCACTCGGCTACAAGTCCCGCGACTTCGCGACGCCCGTGCTCTTCATGCGTGCGCCCGACGGGATCCTGTTCGAGCGGGCTGGCACGCCAGGGCCCAAGGGTGCGAGTGTGTCGCGACCGCGGAACGTATGGGATCCGCAACCGCGGCCGATCGCGTTCGAGCAGCTAATCGAGCTTGACCGACTAGTTGCCGGCGTGACGATGGTTCCCGAGGAACTTCGGCGACTCTACCGAATGTACGCCCCATTCGGTCCACCCCTGCCACGCGACGAACCTGGCGCGGAGGACGCGCTGCCGCGGATGTTAGCGTGGCTCGCCGAGATTGGCCCGCTGACAGACGGCACGGTGCCCATCCTGCGAGTGGTTGAGCATATTCGACAGGCACAAGTCCAAGATGAGACGACGAAAGACGCCATTCGCAGTTGGGTGACCATGATGGCCCAGCATCTTCATGCCACGCCACCTGACGAAAGCCCGCCGGCGATCGAAGCTGTGGATGGCAAGTTCGGGCTGCCGTCGCCGGTG
>JAFAPL010000533.1 GCA_019247135.1 Chloroflexota bacterium
TGGAGGCGGAGGTCGACAACTTCCGGGCCGCGCTCGCGTGGAGTCTACTGGACCCCGGCTGCCTCGAAGCCGGCCTGCGGTTAGCCGCTTCCCTTGCTCGCTTCTGGTTTCTGGATGGGTATGTCGTCGAAGGCAACGAGTGGCTCGAGAAATTGTTGGCACAGGCTCCTGTGGGTCGTGCGCGCGGTGAAGCCCTGAGCGCTTCTGGCTTCCTGCTGTTGCGAAGGGGAGAGCCAGTGACCGCGCGACCTCTGCTGGAGGAGGCGGTGGCGCTCGCGCGCGCACTCGGCGACAAGGGCCTACTCACCTTTTCACTGCTCTATCTGGGTGAGTTGCACGTCCAGTTCCATGACCTGACGGGAGCGCATGCGGCACTCGAAGAAAGCCTGGCACTGACCAGAGAAGCAGCGGCGCCGTCCTACTTACCCCCGTACCGCGTCCTGTACAACCTGGGCGAGCTTGCCGAAGTCGAAGGTGACTGGGACACGGCTGTGTCGTTCTACGAGCAAAGCCTGCGACAGGCTCGCGCACGGCAGGATGGCTTTTGCAACGTGGTCCTGCGTCGGCTCGGCCAGGTGGCGATGAACCGAGATGACCTGGTCACCGCACGCACTCACCTGTATGAAGCACTGGTGGTGGCGCGCGATTGGGGTAACGGGAGCTGGTCCACCGCACCCGCGCTGGCGCATCTTGCCTGTCTGGAGACGGCGGAGGCTCGCCCGCAGCGTGCCCTGTGCCTGGCTGCAGCGGCGATCGGACTCCGCGAAAAATACCAGGCCCGCCCGCCTCCAACGGATGCTGCCCGCCTCGAAACCGTCATCACTTCAGCCCGAGCAAAACTTGGCGAAGCGGCCGCTGCGAATGCCCGGGCGCATGGCCACGCGCTGACGTTCGCCCAGGCGGTGGCTTACGCGTTGGATTGCGCGTCTAATGGGACCACGGCCACGCGCGTTGGCTCGACGTTGTCGCCCCGCGAGACGGAAGTAGCGGCGCTGTTGTCGCGCTGTGCGACAAACCGAGAGATCGCCTCGCGGCTGATCATCAGTCAGCGCACCGCCAAGCGACACGTAGAAAACATCCTATTGAAGCTGGGCATGCGCTCCCGGGCACAAATAGCCGACTGGGCTCGCGAACAGGGTCTGCTGGCAGCCGACTGAGACATTCAAATGGGCCGTCCGGTGCGCGCGGAATGGGCCGGTGGCCCACAGACAGGCCGCGAGACGGTGGCTAGCGTGTAGTCGAGAAGGAAGGGAGGCATCGACCCATGACTTTTCGATGCATCAGCGACCACCTGGTCCGAGCCAGCGTCCTCCTATCGATTATTGCGGCAGTCGGCCTCGGCGCGTGTGCTTCTCCGCCCGAGTCCTCGAGCCAAACCCCTTCCCAGACGCCAACTGCAAGCGTTGCGAACCCTGCCCCGGCCACTGTCAGAGTAGCGACCGCCGGGGCACTCGGCCAGGCGGGTCAGTACCTCGCGCAGGCGAACGGTTATTTTGCCGACGAGGGGCTCAGCGACGAGTTCGTCAACATGGATCCGGATGCGAGTCTCGCCGGTCTTATCTCCGGAGAAGTTGACGTCGCCGCAAACGGTCTCGACCCGGCCTTGTTCAACGCACTTCGAGACGGCGTTGGCGTGCGCATCGTCGCGACGCAGGCAAGCAGCGACCTAAACGCGGATGGCGTGTTCCTCGTCGTCCGTAAAGAACTGATCGACCGCGGCGAGGTCAAAAGCTTCACAAATCTCAAGGGTCTGAAAGCCGCGCTGCCTGGTCGTGGAGGCAGCCTCGAGTTCCTCCTCGCCAGAACTCTGGAAGCCGGGAACCTGACCCTCAGCGACCTCGGCGTAATCGTAGTGATGAACTTCCAAAATGCCGTCGCTGCGCTGGGGACCGGCGCGGTCGACTTTGCTTTCTTGCCAGAACCCCTGGCTACAGTTGCGGTACATAACGGGTCCGGTGTCAAGTGGAAGGGAGCGGCCGACATCGTGCCTGGCCTGCAGCAGAGCGTAATCGTCTTCTCACAACGGTTCGTATCTGAGCCTGAGCTTGCGACAAAATGGATGACGGCGTATATCCGCGGGATTCGCGACTATGACGACGCGTTCAGGAAGGGTCTCCATCGCCCACAGACCGTCGCTGCGCTGAGCACTGCCCTCGGAATCCAGCCCGCTCTCTTTGACGACATGGGCTTCATGCAGATGGATCCGGATGGGCGGATAAATATGGCCAGTTTGCGAGATCTGACGGACTGGTACCTGGCGGTGGGCAGCCTGAATCAGCCGGTCGATTTCGCGAACGCCGTCGATTCCTCCTTCGTCGACTCGGCACTCCAGCAACTGGGCGAATACCCATGACGTGCGTCGAACAAACGACGCTGAAGCGCGCCGGCGTTGGTCTCCGCGCCTGCGATCCGACAAAAGCGTGCGCCGGCATGACGCTTTTTACAACAATGGGTTCCAACTCCGGCGTGCACCTGATCGATCTCAATGGCCAGATCGTCCACACCTGGGATCTAGCGTACCCGGCCATCTACGGCTACCTGACCGAGCGTAGGACATTGATCTACAACGGCCGGCTGCCCAGTGACGGCGGCACATTTCTCGACTCCACGCCGTGGAAGGCTGGAGTCTTGATGGAGGTGGATTGGGATGGTGAAGTACTGTGGGAGATCCATCATCCGAACCACCATCATGACGGCATTCGGTTGGCAAATGGGAACGTCTTGCTACTGTGCCTGCAGGAGGTTCCGGTGAGGCTTGCGCAGCGGGTACCGGGCGGAACGCCAGGCAGCGAGTTCAACGGTCGTATGTACGCCGACTATCTTGTCGAGATGACAATCGATGGGCGATCCGTTTGGGAGTGGCGGAGTTGGGAACATCTCGCTCCTGAAAAATACCCCATCGTCAATATGCACGATCATCGTTCGGAATGGACACATGGCAACGCCGTTGCCGAGCTTCCGGGTGGAAATCTGATGCTGAGCTTCAGACATACGTCCACAGTGATGATCATCGACCGCCAGACCGGTGATACGTTATGGGAAATGGGTCCTCCGCTTCTTCACAACCAGCATGCTCCTTCACTATTAGCAAACGGGAACCTGTTGATTTTCGATAACGGTACCCACCGTGGCCCGCTTCCTTATTCGCGCGTCCTGGAGATCGACCCCGCGACGCGTGACGTTCGCTGGTTCTATGAAGACACCCCTCAGATCGCTTTCTTCAGTCCCATCATCTCGAACGCGCAACGACTGAGGAATGGCAATACGCTGATCAACGAGGGCGCATCAGGTCGACTGTTCGAGGTGACAACGGACGGCGAGGTCGTGTGGGAATACGTTAATCCCTACTTCAGCGGGCCCGCAGCGCGAGGGCAGCAGAACGCCGTATTTCGAGCGTACCGCTATCCAGAGGTTCCGTGATCAGGCGTCACCTACGGGAACCAATACACCGGTCATCCGACGCAGACTGCGCGAGTGCGGAATGGACATCGCTAACGATAGCGTGGACCTCCTCGTCTAGTCGACGCTGGGGGTGATTTGACGGCCACGTAGAGACTAAAACGAAGTGAAGCGGCGCCGTGACACGACTATGCTGGATCAGCGGCACACCATGAGGTTTGTGGTCCGACGGCCACGACGGGCCGAGTGCAGCGAGCCTCGCCTTGCACTCGTCGCCCGGGATTTACGGCAATGTGCTTTCGGTTATTCGCCTGATTCTGACGTTGCGGCCTGTGCGGAGTAGTCGCGACGTGGCTTGAATGTATCAGGCTGGACTGAATGAAATCGGGATTTCGTACGCGATATAGGCGTAATTGCCAGTCAAGAGTGCGCCATTGAGCTGGAGGTCCAGTCGCCCCCAT
>JAFAPL010000558.1 GCA_019247135.1 Chloroflexota bacterium
CACTTGACCACGATGTCGTTCAGCAAGTGATAGGCAAACCGCTCGCTCCACGGTCCGCTCGGGCTGCCTGGGAAGACACGATTGATGTTGTCGTTGTCGACCGGGTTCACATAGATACAGCGCTCGAAAAAGCCCGGCCGATTCAGCAAAGGAATGACGACGATCGTTCCCCGCACGTGCTCGGGCGTCAGCAGCCGACCCAATTGGATCGCGGCGAGGATGCCGGTGTACTCGGCGGCGTGGATGCCGGCGGTCAGAATGAACCGTTTCTGGGTCGGCTCAGTGCCGCTGACCGCGAAGTACGGCCACTGAAATTGTGCGAGCTGTGGATCGTCGAAGGTGAAATAGCCGCTGGTCTTCTGGCCCGCCGCGGGCAGCGGAATGGGGCCGAGGGAGTCCGCCATCGAGGCGCGATTGTACGGACGCCGCGCGGCGGCGATCCGCGTATCCACTCTCCACTGTCTACTGCGTCTCGCGGGTTCCAGGTACTGCTGATGCCGATCACACCGGTCAGAGTCGGCACTTGACGGTTGACGGTCGGCCGTCGACCGTTGACTGCTGACCTGGCCTATGCGGGCAGCGCGACTGGCCTGCTGATGCTTACGACCCACGCCGCGATCTGTGCTCGCGAGTTCAGCTCGAGCTTCCTCAGGATGTGGCTCACGTGCGTGTCCACGGTCCGTTCCGAGACGACGAGCTCGTGTGCGATGCGCCTGTTCGAATGGCCACGCGCAACCAGCCGCGCGACCTCCCACTCACGACGTGTCAGCTCACCGCCCTCGCCCGCGTCCTGAGAGCGCACGAACGCGACCGCGTCGAGCAGACGTGCGGCACGCCCGCCCTGACCCTGTGCTCTTGCCTGGCTGGCCAACTCTTCGAGGCCGGCCACGACGAGGCTTTCCAATCCCAATGCCAATGCGGGCGTTCTCTCCACTCTCCATCCTCTTCTTCTGAGGTTCGATGCCCAATCAACGCGGGCGACTGGTAAATTCGCGGACGAAAACATCCGCATGAACCAGCCGGCGTACGCGAAAAGAGTTGTCAGGCGCGTTTAGTGGCATAGAGCGAGCTGCCCGAATGCACGTACTGAGCACCCATCCCGACCCGACCGAGCTGATCGCCCACATTGACGGCGAGGCCGCTCCCGAGGTCGCGGCGCACGTGCGCCACTGTGCCGACTGCACACGCGAGGCCGAAGGCCTCAGCCACACTGCCAGGCAACTGTTGAGCAAGCTGTACCGCTTCGACTGCCCTGATTCGATGTCGCTGGGCGAATACGTCCTGGATGTCCTCGATCCCAACCGTCGACGCCGCGTCGCCGCCCACATCGTGGAATGTGAAGAGTGCGCGGGCGAGCTGCAGACGCTGCGCGAGTACCTCGCGCTGAGCCCAGGCGAATAGCCATGCGCACCGGCTCGCGATGGCTGCGTCGCGGAACGATTACAGCTGCGTTAACCCCAGTCGACAAGGTGTGCCAAAAAGGTCGGAACGGTCGTTAAGGAAGGTATGAACCGCCTCAGCCGATACAGCGCAGAGCTGAACCTCGTACTCTGGGCGGCACTGCTCCTGATCTCTCTCCTCGCTTTCGGCCACTAGCCCGTGGGTGGGTTGGGATCAACCCCCTCCCACGTGACCAGGCCGTGCGGCGTCATCGCCCAGTGCCGCCAGCCGTCCGTAAAGCTCGCCGTATCCGTGCTTGGATCGTAGGCCGCGAGGCCGGTCGTAGTCATCTGGACCGTGTCGCCGTCGGTGGTCGTGGTATGCGCGCATTCGGTCGGCGCGCCCATCTCGTCACCTACCGCTGCCTTGAGACCTTCGAAATGGCCGCTGTACGTCGGAGCGGCACCATTTGCGCAGTAGCCAGCCGCGGCGCTGGTTCCAGCCTGCGCGGGTGCACCGGCGGACTTTTCGCCGTCACCGGTGTACCCGACGACGTGTGCGGACGGACCCGTCTCGCTATACCCGAGGAGTGAGGCCGCGGTCGTGATGATCGAGAGATCAGGCCCGACTCTGTGAGCCGCCCACCAGGCGGTCGCGCCAGCCGCGAACACGACGACGAACAAGAACAGGAGCTCAGCGCGGCCAGTTGCGTGCTGGTTGAACCTGCGCCGAAGTGCGCGATGCGTAGACGCCATGGGCAGTGTGTCAGCACATATCGCCGCAAGAGCCGGGCCAGCGCATCACGCCCGCGCGTCACTTCAGAGAAAAAGAAACCGCCTGGCGGGGGAGGGAACCAGGCGGTTTCTTCGTCATAACCGCCAGGGGAGAATCTGACGGTCCGTATAGCCCATTTCGAGTATTCTGGTAGGGTCGGGGCTGCACGAAGCGTGCCACAAATTCCCATCGTGGCCGCGCGGGCAACAGTGTGGTCCGCGCGCACTTCGGCGTGTACAGCCGCTTCAGGCTGGACAGAAGAGGGAACAATGGCAGATCTCCCAGATCCCGTGACTCAGGTCGCGCTCGCCGCCTTACCGACCCGCTACGGTCAGTTCACCGTGGCAGTCTTTTACGTTGACGGAACGCGCGCGGAGTCACTCGCGCTGATCTGCGGTGAGCTGGATGGACAGACCGTCCCGCTCGTGCGATTGCACTCGGAATGCTTGACCGGTGACGTGCTTGGTTCGCTGCGCTGCGATTGCGGTGAACAGTTGAGCGCATCGCTCGAGCTGATCGCTCAATCCGGCACGGGCGTCCTTTTGTATCTCCGTCAAGAGGGGCGCGGCATCGGCCTGGCTAACAAGATTCGCGCCTATGCGCTGCAAGACTCGGGCATGGATACGGTGGACGCGAATCTTGCGCTCGGCTTGCCCGTCGATCGGCGTGAGTACAAGTCGGCCGCATCGATCCTGCAGCACCTCGGGCTCCGGCGCGTTCGCCTGCTCACCAATAACCCCGTCAAGCACGCGGCGCTCGAGCAGCATGGCATCGAAGTAGTGGAGCGCGTGCCGCTGCTGGTGCCGCCGAATCCCGCCAATCGACACTACCTGCGCACCAAAGCCAAACGCATGGGGCATCTCCTCGCCTTCGAGCGCTGATGTCCCAGACCGCGCGCAGCGTGTGGTTCACCGCTCCGCGCGCACTCGAGCTACGCGACGAGGAGCTACCCGCGCCAGGCGATCTCGATGTCCGGGTCGAAGCCATCGTGTCGGCAATCAGTCACGGCACGGAAATGCTGGTCTACCGCGGCCAGGTGCCACCTGACCTGGAGCTGGACCTGCCGACATTGCGAGGCAGTTTTTCATTCCCGATCAAGTACGGCTACGCGAATGTCGGTCGCGTGGTCGAGTGTGGCCAGGCCGTCGAAAGGCTGAAACCGGGGGACATAGTCTTCGCCTTACACCCGCATCAGTCGGCCTACGTGCTCCCCGAGCGCCTGGCGCTGCGCTTGCCAGACGGCGTGCCGCCTGACGAAGGTGTCTTTCTCGCCAATCTCGAGACGGCCGTCAATCTGGTGCTGGATGCGGCGCCCCGTCTGGGCGAACGGGTCGTCGTCTTCGGCCAGGGCGTGGTCGGCCTGCTCGTGACACAGCTGATGCGCCGTACCGGAGCCAGTCTTATCGTCGTGGTTGACCCTGTCGCTCCGCGCCGCGAGCTGGCAACTCGCCTCGGCGCGGACATGGCGCTCGAGCCTGGCGTGCCTCTGCGGGATCTGGTACCCGAGGGTTTCGACGTCGCCGTTGAACTGAGCGGCAATACGGCTGCGCTCCAGCACGCAGTAGATAGTCTCGCGTTCGGCGGAACCGTCGTCGTGGCGTCCTGGTACGGCACGAAGCCGGTCCAGCTGTCACTCGGGGGCGCTTTTCATCGACGCCGTCTGCGTCTGGTGAGCTCGCAGGTGTCGACGATGGACGGCGCGCTGACTCCTCGCTGGACCCACGCGCGGCGGCTTGCGGTTGCGCGTGATCTCCTCGCCGAGCTTGAGCTGGAGCCGCTGATCACGCACCGCTTACCACTCGAGCGTGCGGGCGAGGCGTATCGGCTCGTTGATCAGCGCCCCGAAGACACCGTGCAGGTAGTGTTGACCTACGACTGAACCTCGCGCAGGTGATCAAAGAACAGCTTCGCGACCTCGTTCCACGTCGGTCGCTGCGAGGCTCGCGCGCGTGCGGCCGTGCCGAGCCGCCGTCGCAAGTCGGCGTCGGAAGCGAGCCGAGCCATTGCGGCAGTCAAGCCGCGCAGGTCGCCGGGCTGGACGAGCAGCCCTTCGCGTTCGTCGTCCGCGAGGTAGGGCAGGTTGCCCGCGCGCCAGCCGACGACTGGCAGCCCGAACGCCATCGCCTCGCCGTAGACAGTGCCGAAGGGTTCTTTGAGGCTGGGCAGCACGAACGCATCCGCGGCAGCGTACCAGGCGGCCACCTCGCCGATGGGCAGGGCGCCGTGGACAATGACGCGCTGCGCCAGGTCGCGGGCGCTGAGCCGCTGGCGAACCCTGGCGGCATACGCTGGCTCAATGCTCGGATCGCCGATGAGGTGCAGAGTTGCGGCGTCTGGCTCGAGGCCGGCGAACGCCTCGAGCAAGCTCACGATGCCTTTGCGCTCGACCCAGTTGCCGACGCACACAAAAGCCGCTCGTCGGCCGTGGCGCGGCTCGTCAGGCGTCGGGCCGACCACCGGCGCGACATCTCGACCTGGCGGCACGACCGCGAGTCGCTCGGGCGGGTAACCAAGCTGAAGCATGTCGTCGCGCAGGGAATCGCTCGCCAGCAGCAACCGCGGCACGTAGCGATACGTGAGACGATCGAGCGCTGCCTGAACGGGCAAGCGCGGCGGGCCGTAGTCGATGCCACCAGGCGGCTGATGCAGCATCCCGACGATCGGCACGCGTGGCCGCCGAAGCGCGAGGCGAAGGGCGAGGTACGGCCCACAAAACGCCGCGGCGATGCTGTCGAGCACGAGCACGTCGGGCCTCTGGCGAACGGCAGCCGAGAGAACGCGCGGCGCATCGATGACGGCCATTGGAAACGTCCGCTCAGGAAACGATTCGAACGCGAGCGACGCAGACTGAGCCGGCGCCAACTCA
>JAFAPL010000578.1 GCA_019247135.1 Chloroflexota bacterium
CACCGGCCCAGCCGCAAGGCCAGTGCCTCAGGGTCCTCGGGGCTGGGAGCGCAGCGAGAAGCTCCGGGGTGGGGTACGAGCCTGGCTTGAGCCTTGCGGCGATCGGGCCGGCCCTCGGTCAGCGTGCCGCGTGAACAGCCCGCGCTAGATTTAGGGCAGACCCAGATGCCTCGGTGCCCCACGCAAAGGCACACTCTTAGCCCACGTACCGGTCATGCGCTTCACCGGTAGCTGGATGACCGACTCTGGGGACGCCCGCCACCAAGAGTGACGCTGATCGAGTCCAGTGCGGTCAGGATCCCGGCTCCGAACGCAACGACGCAGCTTGCGCTCAGGTTAGAGGCAGTCACAGCGGGTGCTGCTGGCGGTACGCCTGGGCCAGCGCGAGTCGCACCTGGACTGGCTGGACGTGGGCCGCGACCTGACCCGGCGTGGCTTGCGTTGCCCCTGGCTGTTGGTCAGCGATGGGGCGCCAGGGTTGATCAAGGCCATCGATGAGCTCTGGCCCGAGGCCGACCGTGGTCGCTGCGCCGTGCACAAACTCCGGAATGTCGTTGCCAAGCTGCCCGATCGCCCTGGCCTACACCAGGCGATCAAGGACCAGTACTGGGCGGCGCTGGACGAGGCCACGATCCGGCCGATGCCGAGCAGCGCCTGCGCGCACGGGTCGCCGAGTTGGAGCGACCCTTCCCGAGCGCCGCCGCTTGCTTGGCGGAGCTCGCGTCCTCAATCTGAGCGTCAATCTGACTGGCTTCCCAGGGGCCGACGAAGCCCGCCTTGCCGATGCCTTGAACTTTGCAGCTAGCCGCGGCGCAATTCCGGTAGTGGCGGCAGCAAACCAGGGAAATAGCGACGCCTCAACCCTCATGCGTCACCCTTGGGTGCTCCCGGTAATGGCAACTGATCGGGTGGGTCGCTCAAGGCCAGCAACTGGTCGCGGTCGAACACGTCGCTCGGTCAATGACCGAGGTCCTCGAGCAGGTATCCCGCGGGCTGGAACAAGCCACCTTCGAACAACGCCGCCAACTGGTAGAGTTGCTGGTCGATCGAGTGGTCGTAACCGATGACGCGGTGGAGATTCGGTACGTCATCCCAACTACCGAGACCAGCACACACACACACGCGTTTTTGTCAGTTGCGAACAGACTATTTCGATCCGCTTGCGGATGCGCTGGCTGGTCGCATAGCCAGGATGGCGTGTCGTGCGCCCATCGATGGCGCTGCGTCGGCCACGGTTGTTCTGGGCCACGTGTGGGGTGACGTGCTGCTGGCGGATCGTCGCGACGCAGGCGCGCGCATCGTAGGCTTTGTCCGCGCCGAGCGTACGCGGGTGAAAGCCGCGCACCTGCGCGTCGTACAACAGTTGCGGCACTACCTCTCGTTCGGCCGTACCGGTGGCTTGCGTCAGTTGGAAGTCGACCAGCAACCCGTGACGGTTCTCCATCAACGCGTGACCCAGATAGGCCAGTCTCGACTCGAAGCCGCGGCCCTTCTTGGCCAGCCGTGCCTCAGGATCGGTCGTGCTCTGATGCGTGGCGTTCGAGCGCTTTTCGCCGCGGAAGTTCACCGTCGGGTTGCCGGGGTCATCCGGTGGCGTCTTCGACGGTGGCTGGCCCCTGGGCTTGAAACTCTTCAGGCTGGCCGCGGCCTCGATCAGCGTCCCGTCCACCGTGAAGTGCTCGTCCGACAGCAGCCCGAGCTCGTCCGCCTGACGAACCACCTCATCGAAGAACTGCAGCGCCACCTGCTGCTTCAGCAGCCGACCACGGTTCTTACTGAAGCTGGGTTGGTCGAAGCTCGGCTCCATCAGACTCATGTCCAGGAACCAGCGCCAGAGGAGCTGGAAATCGAGTTCCTCGCAGAAGGCGCGCTCACTGCGTACCGAATACAGACTGATCAGCAAGCTCGCTTTCAGCAGCCGCTCGGGTGGGATCGACGGCCGACCACCAGCGCCATACATCGCGTCGAACGTCGGCGAGAGATTCGCCAAAGCCTGATCGGCGAAGCGCTTGATGGTGCGCAATGGGTGGTTGTGCGGCACGCGCCCGTCCAGGTCCACGAACGCCAGCATGCTTGCCTGCGGGTT
>JAFAPL010000678.1 GCA_019247135.1 Chloroflexota bacterium
GTCGCGCTGGCACCGAAGACAACGCCGCGCGATGAGTACACCAGCAGCAAGTTGTTGAGCCAGTACGATCCCGCAAGCACCAGCAGGAGTGCGGAGCCGAACAGGGCCATGTGCCGCATGGCCGCCGCGAGCAGTGGATGCGCTGCCAGGTCGCGTTCGCGGAGGATGTATGGGTACGGTTGTGCATTGGTCAGCGGCGGCTCGATGGCCATGAGTCCGATCGCATAGATGGCAGCCGTGGCGAGCGCGCCGACGATCAGGAGACCCACGATCCAGCCGCGCGCCACCAGGATCAGTGGTAGCGTCCAGACGTAAAAGGCGATGTCCCTGCCGAATGTCGGGTCCGTTTGGCCGAACGGGATCTGCGCCTGAAAGCCAAGGACGGTTTGCCAGTCGCCAAACGCGGCCAGACCGAAGAACATGCCGAGGACCGCGGAAACGGCGGGCACGGCCGCCGTCATCGCCTTCAGGGCACGCGCGTCCTGGTCCTCTTTGGCGGCGGCGCGCCGCAGACGCCAGGTGGCCCAGCCGATGTTCAGGCCGATGAATGCCGCGGTGACCACTCCGGCGGCCAGCCCGAGCAGCAGTTGCGTTCGCAGCCGCAGGAAGAAGATGGCCTCGAGGCCCTGGGCCGTGAACCAGCGCGCGTCGAGCCACAACTCCAGTCCCAGCGGGACCAGGATGAGAGCCAGGACCGCCAGGCCGATCGCGAGCGACAGGGTGCGCATAGGGCGTCTCTCTTGTTCGCCCTCATCCTACGCCGTCGCACCGAGCCAGCACTGCTTTCCCGTCCTTTGCTTTGCTGCCACGGGCGGGCCGTGTCTCGGCCTCTTGAGTCAATTCTCCACAAGTCCAAGGTTCGGCTCGACCAGGCGCCCGCAGCACGTGAGCCGGAGACACGCTACGAGTCGATCCGCGAGCAGGGGACTTACAGACTCCAGGCAATCCCGCAGTTGCGGCACGAGGCGGGCGGGTCTGAAGAATACAGACGTTCGCGGAAGCGTTGATACGCCTCGCCATGCCAGACCGCGTCGACTCCGTCCTCGAGATAGTTTCCGAGCACGATGCTCTCATATGGAGCGTCCGTAAACGGCGCGATGCAACACGGCAATGCACTGCCCTGCGCCGTCACATATGCCAGCCGCAGTGGACGACTGCACGCCCGCCAGGGCTCGGCACGCGGCGAACGGTCCACCAGGCCCTCGCGCGGGCTCGATGCGTCCGCGCCACGGAAAGCAATTCCGTGTCCTGACGCACGCCGCTCCGCCTCAGCAATGATGGACTCCACTTCCGCAACCGAATCGACATAGACGCTTTGCTCGCGCCGCGCCAGTGACACGGGTTGGAAGCCGAAGACCATGCGCTGGAGATACACCTCTTCGACTCCGATTGACGCGGCGAGATCGATCACACCGGGTAATTCGTGCAAGTTCTCGCGCATGCCCGTCACCCAGAACGACAGGCGAGGCGTTTCACTCTCGAGCTCACGGCGGGTGCGCACCGTCTGGGCCACGTTGTCCACTACGCGCTGAAACGCGGGGATGCCGCGGACCCTCAGATAGCTTTCGGGTGTGCTGCCGTCGAGAGACACGCGCAATTCATCGAGTCCGCTGCGGATGAGCTCCTCCTGACGACGACGGGTCAGCAGCGCGGCGTTCGTGTTGAACACGACGTACACACCGCGTTGTTTCAGGTGCGTGATCATCGGCGCGAGCTGGCGATTGAGGAGCGGTTCGCCGATGCCTTGCATGACGGCGCGCTTGAGATCGGGCAGTTGCGCGACCAGCCGTACGAAGTCTTCCAGCGAAAGCTGCCTGGCTGCTTCCTGTGGCGAGAACGTGAGTGGGCACGTGGCGCACTTGCTGTTACAGCGGTTCGCGACTTCGAAATACGCCTCGACGGGTGACTCGAGTGGTCGCCCGCCCACGGCGAGGTCGACGAGCTCAGCGCGAGTCGAAGTACCCGTGGGCGCGAGCGTCACGCCCTCAGCGTACCCGCCCTGCCCGGCGCCCTGGTAACAAGTCTTACATCGCTCGACAGCGCTTCGGACCGCGGCGCACGGTGCTGCGCCTGCTCAGCCCGCTCCGCGCGACGGATGCGGGCCAGGGGCTCCGCCGCTTCGTTGCTACGAGGAATGCTTCGGCGGCGCGGGCGTCGGCCCAGGCCCGAGCGCTTGCACCGCGGCCTGGGTGAACGACGTATCGACCACCTTGTTCAAGTCCGCGGGGTTCTGCACCAGCCCAAGCCCCTGAAAATACGTCTGCGAGTCCGCGATGCTCTGCACGTTTACCGTACCGTCAGGGTTGGCGCCTGTCGGATAGATCGACATCCACAGTTGCGGGTCCTTGATATCGGTGCGCGTTGTGAGGATCTGAATGATGCGGTCGCGCTGGTCCCCCGTGCTGAAGGCCGCGAGGTACGCCCGCAACCCACGCAGATACGCGGTCATCAGTCGCACTCCATCGTCGCGTTGCGTGGTCACGAATCGATCCGTATAGACGATGACGACGACCTGCTGGCCTGGCGCCATCTGATCGCCGGTCGCGATCAGTGCGCCGCTGCCCGTCTGGATGCTACGCGTGGCGAACGGCTCCGTCATCATGGCCGCGTCGACCGAGTGATTGGTCAGCGCGGCGACCTGGTCCGGAAAGTTCAATGCGACGAGATCCACGTCGTTCAACGT
>JAFAPL010000179.1 GCA_019247135.1 Chloroflexota bacterium
TCGACGTCCAGGATGACTCCTTCGAACCGAGCGTGCCGGATCACGGATGCTGAACCATATCGTCAGGCACCAGGTTGCAATCCGAGGACCAGACGCCGCGCCCGATCGCAGGCCTGGCGCTGAGCGTACAGCCGAGGACGATCAGACCAAAGCCGACCAGGGTGCTCGTCGTGATCGGCTCCGACAGCACGACGGCGCCAAGGACCGCCGCCACGGCCGGGTTGACGTACGTGATCAACGACGCGCGTGTTGCGCCGGCCGTGGTGATCAGATTGAAGTAGACGACGTACGCCAGCGCCGTGCAGAGGATGCTCAGCGCGAGCAGGCTCACGATAACCGCGGCGCTCGGCCAACGCGCGGGCCAGGCGAGCAGCGCTGGCGGCGCAAGCAGCAGGCTCGCAACGCTGAGAGTAACGGTCACGCTGCCGAGCCGCGGTACGTCGTTGAGTGACTTGACCATCAGCGCGCTACCCGCGTAGCACAGCGCCGCCACCACCACCATCGCGGCACCGACGGTTGCAAAGCTGTCTCCGCCGACGTTGAAGCCCACCAGCACGCCCACGCCCAGCACTCCGATGAGCAGGCCGAGCAGCCTGAGCCCGGTCGGGCGCTCGCTGTGGTCGAAACGCAGCGCCAGCAGGACGACGAACAACGGATCGGAGGCGATGAGAAGTGCCGCGAGCGACGAGGTGACGTGTTGCTCGCCGTACGCGATCAGGACAAACGGCAATACGATTCCGGCCGATGCGACGCCCAGCAGAGGGCGCCAGCGTTGACGAATATTTCGCAGCGCGCCTGCCGCCAGGGTCACTGGCCACAAGACGAGCGCGGCCAGGCCGAGCCGCAGGAACACGACGACGCTGGGCTCGACTTCCGCTACGGCGACCTTGATCAGCAAGTAGGGTAGGCCCCACACCAGCGACATCGTCACGAACAGCGCCCACGCGCGGCCGGTCATGCTTAGCCGCGCGCTTCGAGCACGCGCCCGCCAATACTGACTGGACGTGCATGGATCAGGATGAACGCAATCACACATGGTTGACTGCCCCTGTTCACCCAGTTGTGGATGGTGCCGCGCTGAACCAGAACGTCTCCCGACTTGAAGTGGACGAACTCACCGGGCTCCAGCTCCATGTCGATTTCACCGGAGACGATAACGGCATAGTCGATCGAGTCGGTGCGGTGCGTGCGGCCAGCGTTGCCAGGCGCAAACTCGATGACACGGAACACCGTGCCGTTGTCGAGCGTGGTTCCGACCTGCCGTTGGCCGGTGTCTTCGCTGCCAGTGTTGTCCACCGGAAAGGCTTCGCTGGTCCAGATGACCGCGGCGGTGGTGCCCGGCCGCCTGACTTCGCCCGTCCGTTCGTCGTCGATGAGTACGATCGCTCGCCCGTCGGCGTCGTGGCCCGTGACTACCCTGCGTACCTGCATCGCTGACCTACGATAACGGGCATTTCACGGCGCCGTGGATCGTTACGAACGCACGCAGCGGAACTGAATTATTCGTGCTGCCGGGCGTGGCATAAAGCGTGCGGCAGCCGCCGCGCTGCAATGGCATACCCAACCGGACCGCTGTTCGTCGGTGCGGCCGCCGGGATGGCGGCCGGCGTCCCACAGGTGCTGCTCACTCAGATTCAGGCACGTTTGCTCGGCCTGCCTGCCCAGCAAGCCGACATCGGCCCACGCTTCGTCCAGCGCGCGGCTGAACAGGTCAACGCGAGCTTGCACCAGCCAGTGCGCTGGCTCGCCGCCGGCGCTTTTCATTTCGGTTACTCGGCGTGGTGGGGAATCCTCTACGCTCTCCTGCAACGCTGGCGGCCAGCGCAGCCGCACGTCGGCGGCCCGTTGCTGGCAGCGCTGATCTACGCCGTCGCGTTTTCGCCGTGGGGCGCCGCAACCCAGACCGGCACGGAGCAATCTCCCGAGACACGCCCGACGCGAGAAACGCTGCTCCACTGGACCGCTGCGCTCTCGTTTGCGCTGTCGCTCGCGTACATGTACTCGCGGACTGCAAACGCGCCGGATCCTCGATAACGGATGGATCGCTTCGACGCGGTCGTCGTGGGGGCTGGTCCAAACGGTCTGGCGGCCGCGATCGTGCTGGCTCGCGCGGGCCTGCGCGTCCTCGTCCGCGAAGGCGCCGATGAGCCTGGAGGTGGCGCGCGGACCGAGGCATTGACGCTGCCCGGCTTCGTGCATGACGTCTGCTCGGCCGTGCATCCGCTCGGCATTGGCTCACCGTTGTACCGCCGCTTGCCGCTGGCGGAGCACGGATTGGAGTGGATCCAGCCACCTGCGGCCGTTGCGCACCCATTGGATGACGGGACCGCTGTTTCGCTCGAACGCTCCACGGCCGCCATGGATAATCAGCTCGGACCCGACGCGCACACCTGGCAAGCATTGATGGATCCGTTTGTCGCGCGTTGGCAGGACACCTTCGCCGATACGCTCGGCCCGTTGAAAATGCCACGCCATCCTTTTCTGCTGGCACGCTTCGGGCTGGTCGCGCTGCCGGCGACGACATGGTTGACTCGGCGGCTGTTTCGCGAAGATCGGGCCCGAGCCTTGTTCGCGGGCATGGCGGCGCACGCGACCGTCCGATTGCGCCGTCCACCCAGTGCCGCGTTTGGAATGATTCTCGGTCTGGCCGGTCACGCGGTCGGTTGGCCCATTCCGCGTGGTGGGTCGGGCAACATCACCCGTGCGCTGATCTCGTACTTCCGTTCTCTGGGCGGGGAACTGGAGACGGGAATGCCCGTACAGTCACTGGACGAGCTGCCGGCTTCACGAGTGGTGTTGCTCGATCTGACCGCGCGACAAATTCTGCGGCTTGGGGCGACGGACCTGTCGCCGTCCTATCGCTTGCAACTGGAGCACTTCCAGTACGGACTCGGGACGTTCAAACTGGATTGGGCGATGGATGCGCCGATTCCTTGGCGTGCAGCCGAAGCGCGACGTTCTGCCACGGTGCATCTGGGAGGCACTCTGGAGGAGCTGGACCACGGACGCGAGCAGGAGTGGTCCGGGCGACCGGCCGACCGACCCTTCGTGCTGGTGGTGCAGCCGACGTTGTTCGACCCGACTCGTGCTCCGCCCGGAAAACACGTCGCCTGGGGATACTGTCATGTGCCAAACGCCAGCACGTTCGACATGACGGATCGGATCGAGTCGCAAATCGAGCGGTTCGCACCTGGATTTCGTGACCGAATTCTCGCACGCCACGTCATGAGTCCGGCGGACCTCGAGCGACACAATCCCAATCTCATTGGTGGCGATCTGAACGGCGGCGAAGCGAATCTGATGCAATTGTTCTTCCGTCCGGCGTTGCGACCACTCCCGTACACGACGCCGAACCCCAGACTGTTCGTGTGCTCGGCGTCGACTCCGCCCGGCGGCGGCGTACACGGCATGGGTGGCTACTGGGCGGCGCTGCTTGCCTTGCGCCGCCATTTCTCAACGCGCCCGCGCATGCCGCTCCAGGTTGTTGCAGCGGCACACTGATCAGCCAGCAGTAGTTAGTCGGGCAGGAGTGGCATGGAAAAGCCTTCGTCCTGGCCGAGGAGCACGGCGCGTGTGATCGCGTTCTTGCCGAAGCGCTCACGCACCTGATCCAGCGCCGCGTCGAGCGCGCGGCTCCTAAGCCGATCGAACGGCAGCGCCAGCTGCACCGCGTCCGAATTTTCGAGATTCGCAACCGATAATCCGAGCATCGTCAGGCCTTTGGAGTCGATCAACGGCATGGCTTCCGACAGCAGCGCACGCACGGCACCCAACACGGTGTGGCTCTGAGCCGTCGGCGCAGCCAACGTCTGCGATCGCGTCGCGCGCGAAAAATCCTCGAAGCGCAGCCGCAACACCACGGTGCGTCCGACGCGGCCAGCAGCGCGCATGCGGCGCGTCACGCGGTCGACGATCGAGATCAAGATTGCATCGATTTCGTCAGCCGATCGAGGCGAACGGCCCAATGCGCGCTGCGAGCCTATCGACCCGCGGCGGCGGCCGGGGTGGACCGGCCGCGGGTCACGGTTGTGGGCGAGCGCGTGCAGGTGGCGGCCGGCGGTGCGCCCCAGCAGCGCGACGAGTCCGGCTTCGTCAAATTCGGCGACCTCGCCAACAGTGTTGAGGCCCCGGTCGTGGAGTTTGCGCGCGGTGACCACGCCGACGCCCCACAGCCGTTCGACCGCCAGCGGATGGAGAAACTCGAGTTCACCATCTGCTGGAACGAGCAATAGACCGTCAGGCTTGGCGACCCGGCTGGCGACTTTGGCGAGAAATTTTGTCCGCGCGATGCCGACCGTGATGGGCAGGCCCACGTACTGTCTGACTTGCTGACGCAACTGCGTGGCGATCTCCGTCGGCGTGCCGGCGATGCGCTCCATACCGTGCACGTCGAGGAATGCCTCGTCGATGGAAATGCCTTCGACCAGCGGGCTGGTGTGCTCGAAAATGTCGAACACGGCCTTGCTCGCGTCGGAATAGGCCTCGAAGCGCGGGCGGACGACGACCATGTCTGGACAGAGGCGCCGGGCTTGCTTGAGTCCCATCGGCGTGTAGACGCCGCGGGCTTTGGCTTCATAGCTGGCCGCCAGCACGACGCCGGCGCCGACGACGATGGGCTTGCCGCGCAGGCGCGGGTTGTCGCGTTGCTCGACCGAGGCATAGAAGGAGTCGAGGTCGGCGTGCAGGATGGTCGGCTCGGGCGCCGTCACGTCTATGGAACATATGTTCGCACAGTGTGACCCACATTCCAAGCCCTCCCGGCGCGTCAGTCGGAATAGGCGGCGATGTTGTTGACCTGGGGGCGCCAGGCAAAATCCTGGTCCAGAGGAAAAATCGGGCGGGTCAGGTACCGATAGGGCAGGCGGTCCAGCTGCATATCGCTGTAGCCGGGCGTGAGTACGATGATTTCGCGCTCGGCCGCGTCGCGCAGCTGGGGCATCAGGTAGCCGAGCTTCACGACCACAATCTTGTGAGCGAGCGGATCAATGCCAGCAGCCTGAAAATCCGCGAGGTTTCTCATCGATTTGCGGAACTTCGTGATGATCACGCGCACGCCGCCGATACGCACCGTGGCGGTTGGTGAGTCGCCCTCACTCACGTGCTCCACCAGCGCCTCCGCCTCCAGTGGTCCTGAGTGGAGGTTATCCCAGTGCCCGCCGAGCTGCAGCTGCACGCGCTTGCCCGCGCCCGCCGACATGCACACCTGCCACGCCGCGGCATCGGGAATGCTGGCCAGCACCGCGTCGGAAACGTCACGCTCCAGCAGACCGCGCAGAAAATACGTGGAGTCGCCAGGCGTGCCCGCGGTCGGGTTGTCGCCGGAGTCCGTCAACCACACGCACCGCTCCTGCGCAGCCAGTGCCAGGTCCAGAGCCGCGTCCACGCTCGAAGCGGTCTCCCGGTCGAACTCGAACTCCCGGCGTCGATCCCACATCGTCTGTGCAATTCGAAGCGCGTGCTCGCGGGCCTGCCCAAGGTGGGTGGGGCAGGTGCGCGGGCCTGCAGCACCGCGCCCGCCGTCTGCTGAGCAGGCAATGGGCAGGGACCCGTTGGGCAGAATCGAGCCGCCCGGACAGCCTGTGGACGGCTCCGGGCCGTTGCCGTCGGGGCAGCGGACACGTCGACGAGCGTGACGCCGGTCAGGTCCGTCGGCGTGAATTCGATGGGCCCGTATGACTCACCGAAGGCCAGGTCGAGCGGCCACAGCCGCGTGCCGCTCGGTCCGGGCTGGCACGCGGAATCGTCCTGAGTCCCGCAGTACAGCCAGGCGTTATCCAGGTTGGTTCCATCCAGCGTCGCGCTCGACAAGATGGCGCCAGGCAAATACGCACCGATAAACGTTGCCGCGTCGAGTTTCGAGCCAGTGAAGTTGCACCCGATGCACTGGCTGCCGTCGAAGATTGCGCCGCTCAGGTCTGCGCCTTGCAGGTCGAACCCGCCACTGTCGCCCTGGCCCGCGAGCAGTGCGTCGATGAACTTTACGCGCGTCAGGTCCGTCGCGGTGTCGAAGGCCTCGCCGTTGCCGTAGATATGCGCGCCGTTGAACTCCGCATCGGCCGCTCGCACACCATTGAAGTCCGTGTTGACGGCGAGCACTCGATCGAATGTCGCCCCGCTCAAGTCGGCACTCGAAAAGTGGGCGCCGCTCACATCCGCGTCGATGAAGTTCGCCTGTTGCAGGCGGGTATCTGACCCGTCGAAGCGCGCGCCCGACAGACGCGCGCCGCGGAACGATGCGCCCGTCGCGTGCACGTTGTGTACGCTCGCACCACTCAGGTCGGCGAGGGGCAGGCTCGTGCCGTCCAATGTCGCGCCATCCAGCGTGGTTTTCGACAGATCGAGCGGCCAACCGATGAACGCGGCGTCCGTCAGATTGATGCCCTGCAGGTCCTTGCCAGCCAGGATGGAGCGGTCGCTCGTACCGACAAAGAAAGTTGCTTTAGCGAGTGACACGAGGCTCAGCGCCGACGCCTCACGCAGGTAGTCGATCCAACCCACCGCCAGGGTGCTGCCCGGGAAGAGCGGACTGGTTTGGCAACCGGGCCCGACGGGCGTGAGCGTCAGGTTGACGTTACGCAGATCGAGATCCTCGAACGCCGTACAGGCCCCACCGAACTGACCCACCGTGATCGGGAAGAAACTCGGGGGTCCGCGAACTTCAGCGCGAGCAGATGCGCACCGCGCAGGTCGGCCCCGTCGAAAATGGTTCCATCAACGGTTGCCTGATCCAGCGTGACACCGCTGAGATCGAGTCCTGTGAGCGTGGCCCCAGTCAGGTCGGCCCGGTCCAGGGTGGCCGTGTTCAGACCGACGACCTGCTCCAGGTGCGTACGCAATACAGCTCCCGTCAGGTTGGCGTGGCTCAGGCCAGTGCCATCGAGCGTTGCCCCGGTCAGCACCGCCCCGGCCAGTTTGCCCTGGCTCAGGTCGACGCCATCGAGCGTTGCCCCGGTGAGGTCCGCCCCATCGAGTGTGGCGGAGTTCAGGCCGATAACGTTTCGCAGGTCGGTGCGGAGCACTGCGCCCGTCAGGGTCGCGTCGGTCACGTCAGTGCCATCCAGCACCGCTCCGGTCAGGTTGGCCTTAGTCAGGTTCGCGCCCCGCGGGCCCCGGTGCCCCGGACAGATCCGCTTCGCTCAGGTTCCAGCCGACCATCTGGACGGGTTGCCCGGTGGGGAAGCCCGTGTTGTTGTCTACCGCCTCCCATCCGGTCTCGTACAGGTTGGCACCGCTCAGGTCAGAGTGGTAGGCAACGTAGCCGGGATCGGGAAACCTTCCGAAGGTGAGCGCCTGGCCGGCGAGTATGCAGTCCGGGCAAGAGCCGAGGAGGTTGAAGAACGCGGGCGCATGGTCGACGAACACGTACCCCGTCGAAAAGTCAGGTCGACCGGGGTAGAGCACCGGAGCCGGATCGGTCTGTCGCACGTTCACCGCTCCCCAGGCAGACAGCAGTCTGTGTTTGTAGTCAAGGAACTCGATCGCGGCGAAATGCGCCACGAGGATCGTCGTGGGGTGCTGTATGACTTCCGGGCCGTCCGGTCCGGGGCATGGCTCATGCGCGCTGCCATCGGCCGGGATAATCTGCGCCGCGAACAGGGTAGGCGCAGAAAGCTGCGGCGCGGCTAGCACGACGAGCGGCTGGCGGCGGTGGATGCCGGCGTTGACCCGCTGCGCGCAGCCTGGCTGCTGGGGGCGGCCGCGGCCGGTCGGCGGGCGCTGGGCGCCTCGCCCGCGCCGCTGCTGCGCGAGGAGTTGGCCGAGACGATGCGCACCGCGCAGGCGACTGCGAGCGCGGCGCCATTCCAAGCAGCCCACAGGGCTGGCGAACGCGCGCCGCTCGAAAAGGCGATCGCCCGAGCATTGCAGGAGGCGCGAGCCGCCCCCGCCGCACGGGTGGGTACGGTTATGGCGCCTGGACCGAGAAGTGATCGACGCTGACCTGGTTGCCGTCGCCGCCGACGAAGACGCCGGCGCCACCAGCTTTCAGGGTGCTGTCGGTTTGGCTCGCCACCTGCGTACCGTTGACCAGTAGCGTGAGCTGATCACCAACTGCTCGCACCGTCAGGTCGTTCGCGGCGGTGCCGGGTCGGACCGCATCCGAGCGCTGCCAGGCCAACAGGTCAACCCAGTGATCGTTGTCGCGCAGCCACATGCCGATCTCGCCTTTGTCGCCGACCTCCACGACGTAGTAGTGGCCGTTCTGGTTGGAACCGTCCAGCGAGCCCGGCGCCTGGTTACGCACGATGATGCCGTAGCCCCCGCCGGGTGCCCCACCCACCTTGTGAAAGGTCGCGTTGACGACCACGTCCTGGAGCTGCTGCACGCCCGGCAGTGGCGCATCGATGGCGACAAACTGACCCGACTGTCGCGTCGCCACCCGATATGAACCTCCCACCACCCAGGCAGTGCCCTGCGCATTGCTGGGCCAGTTGTGGGAATTGTTCGCGAAGGACTCGTCCAGGAGCATCCCCTGACCCGTGGGTGTCGCAACTGTGGGAGCGGCGGTCGGTTCGAGCGTCGGCGCCGCGTCGGCAGCGGCGGCTTGCGCGGGGACGGCAGTCGCCCGCGCGTTGGCAATCGATAGTCCCGTGATGGGCGTGCCCGCCGCGACCGCACTCGCGTTCGGCAGTTGTGAAGGATCGAGCGAGTCGTCGGCAGTGAGCGAATTCAGAAAGCCGCCGCGCATCAGCACGACCCCAATCAGGAGCAGGCCGACAAGGAGCAGCGTGGCGCCGCCGGCGACCACAGGCAGCGGCAGAGCCGCCAGGATGCTCGGCAGCGCCAGACCACGCGGCGCCGGAGTCTCTTGCGGTTTCTCGGGCCGTCTGGCTTCTGGCACCTGTGGTTCGTGACTCACGACGCGTTCGGCGGGCCTGGCGGGGCGGTCCACGATCGGCGCACTGGCGTGCTCGGACTGGCGCTCGGGCCGTGCACGTAACGGAGTCGGCTGCGCCGCGATAGGTTCCTGGGTTGCACGGCCAGCGCTCGGACTATCACGGTTGAACGCGCGTACGCGCGCGGGCCGGGCCGAAGGGGTAGTCGAAGGCGCAGCGGTTGGCGTGGCCGGGGCTGCGTTCGACGCGGCGCGCGCGACAGCCGGATTTCGTGCGCCGAAGGGCAGGCGCACAATGCGCGGATCATCCGGCGCCGACGGCGGCGTCGGTGCAGCTGGTTCGGCAACCGCGGACTGGACGCGCTGGGCGGGCGGGGCGGCACTGGCCAGCCGCGGGCACGTGCCGAAGTGTTCGGTCAGGCATAGCTCGCGCTGCTGGTCGAGTGACAGCGGTAACGGGGAGCGGGCGGCGAAACAGCGGTGCAGCCGGGTGGGACGGCCGAAGCAGGCTTGCGGGTCGTCTTCGAAGCCGAGGAGGGGGCAGCGCTCGGTGACGGCGGCGGGTTCTGGGTCGGTCGCGGCGGCGTGTGGTCGATCGGTGGCGGCGGCGAGTTGTGGGTCGGTCGCGATGGTCGGTTGTTGGTCGGTCGCCGCGGCTGGTTCTTGATCGCTCGGGGGGGCAGGTTGTACCTCGCTCGCGGTCACAGGTTGTGGCTCGCTTGCGGCGGCGGGTTGTGACTCGTCGGCGGCGGGTCGCGGCTCTCGAGGCGCAGGTGGCGGCGGGTCCGATCGGTGGTGGCCGTTCCTGCGGGCCGGTGCCACACCATCCAGGCGAACCACGCCCAGATCCGTAAGCGAAGACAGCTGCCACAGCACGTCCAGCGTTCCACGCTGCCCGACGATGTCGCGCACCGAGTGCTGCCCGTCGACTGCCAGCAGCGTCTGCAACGTGGCGCGATCGAGCGGCAGCTGATCATTGCGCTCCTCGTCGCCAGGCGCGACGTAGGGAATCGCGTCCAGCGAGGGCAAGTTCGGCTGACCGTTTGCCGTCTTGGCCGCGACTTCGTCCAGATGCGCTTCCAGGGTCGCCTGGTCGACGGTCACGTTTCGTTCGTCCGGCACGCTAGCGTCGGAGTCGAACGCAAAGGATCCGGCGGGAAACGCCTGCACGAGCGCATCGATCGCCGCGGTACCACGCTTGGTATCAAACGAGGCGCTGACGACGCGGCCGGTTTCGAAGAACACGTCGCCACGCCAGTCCTCATGCGAAATTCGCAGACAGCCCGACGAGTTCAACCCGGATAAGAAGCGCACGATTGACGGAAGCCCGACCCCCTCGAGCGTGCCGGTCAGTTCAGTCATCGATCGCGTGCGCCTCCAAATTGCATCCCAGTGCGGGATCGTAGCCGCGACGCGTTGAGTGGCGCCCGAGCGGGGATGACGGGACGGTTGAAATCTGGTTGAGCGGCCGCCAGATTGTGTTCCGCGCCGACCGGGCGCGGAAACTGGTTCGATCAATCTGTCGGGTGCGGACGCGGGACCGGCGGGCGGTCCCGTCCGCCTGAGCCGAGGTGCAGCACGTTGCCGATGATGGTCGGCACGTCGCGGCTGGCGCGGAGCACATGCTTCCTCAACGGCTCGCCGTGCGAGTGGTACACGCGAGCCGTCGGTTCGTAGCCGATCAGGTAGCCGCGCTCCTGCATCGTTCGCACCCAGGCGATGTCTTCCGCGCCGCCGACACGCTCGTCGAAGGCGAGTTCTAGCCAGAGTGAGCGCCTGAACGCGCCGTTCGCATTCGAGAACAGTGGCCGCTTCGACAGCAGCTTCGGCTCGTCGCTCAGCAGACCCGTCAAGCGCATGCCCAGCAGCTCGAGGACGGTGGCGTTCTGGCGTGGCAGCTGGCGGCCGTAGACGGCGGCGACCGTCGCTTGGCGGAATGGCCGTAGCAGATGACGCAGCCAGTCGGCGTCGGCTGGCAACGAGTGCGCGCTCAGGCTGGCGACGATGTCGGCCTCGACGTTGGCGATCCCGAGATTCAGCGCGTAGCCATAGGTGAATTGCTCGGGCTTGATCTGAATGAGCGTCGTCGGGAAGGACCTGACGATGTCCTGGGTGCCGTCGGTCGAACCGGAGTCGACGACGACGACCTGTCGCGGCAGAAGCGCACCGGGTTGAAGGATCGCGGCGAGCGTGTCGCCGATGAAGCGGGCCTCGTTCTTGGCACGAATGACAACCGCCACATTGCTTGTTGTTTCGATGTCTGAGGAACCCCCGGGTGCGCGAAATTCTACGTGCGGCTCGCTCGGTCAGGGCGGCATTTCGTACAATTGATCGCCTCGGGCGGCGCGGCCCGAGTCCGTGGTGGGCGTAGCTCAGTTGGTTAGAGCGTCGGATTGTGGCTCCGAAGGTCGCCGGTTCGACCCCGGTCGCTCACCCCTAGAGCGAAGAATCGCGAAGCAGCCTCGAACACATTTTCTACATTTGAAGGTGTGGGGTCACCGGCGTGGCGAGCGGAAAACGCCGAAAAGGTACGCGGCTACTGGCGTGCCTATTACTACCGCAATCGTCAGCGGCTCGC
>JAFAPL010000238.1 GCA_019247135.1 Chloroflexota bacterium
TTCCGCCTCCGCCATAAGCCGGAAGGGTACTACCCGAGGGAGAGCCCGGCTACGTTCCGCGAGGAGCCCGGAAACTCGCTAGAGGTACATCTGCATCCAGTTGACCGCGTCGTGCCACGCGGTTAGCGCCTGCTGCTCGTTGTAGGCCTGGCCCGTGTCGTTATAGAAGTCGTGCTTGGTGCCCGGGTAGACGTTCATCTGGTGCGTGACGCCCGCTTGCGATAACGCCGCATCCAGCCCGTCGCGGTTGTTGTTGGCAAAATCATTCGGATCAGCGGAGTAGACGCCCAGCACCGCGGCCCCGATGTTCGGCACCTGGTCCAACGGCGGCGGCGCACCATAGAAGGGCGCCGCCGCTTTCATCGAGGGCAGCGCCTCCGCCGTGCGCCAGGTGATGCCACCACCGAAGCAGAAGCCGTTCATCCCCAGACGCGATGCGTCAGCATCCGAGGAGCCCGAATAGTAGTCGGCCGCGGCCACGAAATCGCTCACGTGGCGGTTCGCGTCCGTGTTTGAAAGCATCGCCGGGATCTGGGCCTTGTCGGCCACACCGTTCGTGCCACCCTCGCGGCTGAGCAGGTCGACCGCCGCGGCGATGTAGCCGAGCTTGGCCCAGCGGCGGGCGACGTCCTGGATCTGCGGCTCGACCCCCTGATTGCGATGGCAGACCAGCATGACAGGCAGCGGCCCACTCGCGTCTGCCGGACGGGCTTCGTAAGCCATGATTGTCGCGCCGTCCTGTTGGTTGGGAAAGCTGATCCAGTTTGCGCTGACGGAAGGATCGTCCGGTGGAACCGAAAGGGGGCTGGCGTCCGCGGGCGCTTCGGCGAGGACCTCGGGCTGCGCCAAGGCCGCTGTGGGCACGCCCAGAGACGCGAGCAGCGTGGCTGTGGAAGCCACGCCGCCAGTGATGAACAGCACCCGTCGCATCATGTCGCGTCGAGACATGTGGCCGATGCGGTACTCCTCGACAAACTCGCGGACGAAGTACTCCTGGAACTGGTTCATTGGTCTTATCTAATCTACGAACCACGAACCCTGCCAGGATTGCGCCGGCACGCCGCCGCCGCCCCGGCTGGCCAGGTTCTCAACTCCTCGTTGAAGACCTGGCCTGCCGCGAGCGGCAGCACAACAGAACTGACTCTGAGACGCTTCAGCTCACGCGCTCAGGCCTCACGTTCTGGTTGAGGCGAAAGACGTTCGTCGGGTCGTAGGCACGCTTGACCGCCGCCAGGCGCGCGTAGGTTTGCGGAGCATAGGCCTCGCGCACGCGCTCTTCGCCCTCGTCCTCGAGGAAGTTCACGTAGGTCCCCGCGGCGCGCGGGCGAAGCACGTTGTTCCAGAGATCCTCGGTCCATTCGCGCTGCCGATCCGCATCCGAGGGGTCCACCGCCCCGCCGACGATGGTCGCCAGGTACGGCTTATCGCGATGTGCGAACGCCGTCGCCTCGGCTGGCACCCGCGCCATCGCTCCTCCCAATGCGCGCAGCTGCACGATCCCCGTGGGCGCCGGGATCCGCTCCGCACCTTCGAGCAAGCCATCGATCAGTGCGTCATCGAACGCGTCGACATAGCCAGATCGAACCGCGTGCGGTTGCGGATGTGTGGCTTCCTGGGTGAGCGCGAAGAGCGCTGGGTAGGGCATTGGCCCGGTTATGTCGGCGACTGGCGTACCCAAGTGGCGGAGCGGCGCAACAACCGATTCGCCGCGAGCGAGGTCGCCCGTGTAACACACGCCGACCACCGCGACGAGCTTGCCCACTTCCGCAGGCGGAATGAACGGCGCCGGCGGCGCAGGCATGATGAACACAATTGTTGTGAGCTCGTCTGGCGCCTGCAGCGCGTAATCCGCCCAACCCCGCACAACGGCGCGTGTAGCAGGGTAGATCACGGCGCCACCGAGGACTGTACCCGCTGGCTGGAGCTGGAACTGGAACGCGGTCGCGACGCCGAAGTTGCCACCGCCGCCGCGGAGCGCCCAGAACAGATCCGGGTGCTCGTTGGCGCTGGCGCGCACGAGGCGCCCGTCAGCCGTCGCTAGCTCCACTGAGAGCAAGTTGTCGATCGTCAGGCCGTGCTTGCGCACCATCCAGCCGATGCCACCGCCCAGGGCCAGGCCACCGATGCCCACCGACGAGGTATCACCCGACGATGTGGCCAGTCCGAATGCACTCGCCTTCTGGGCGTATTCGCCCCACGTCAGCCCTGGCTGGGCCCACGCCACACGGCGTTCCGCGTCGATGCTCATGCCGCGCATTCGACCGAGGTCGAGGACCACACCACCGTCGACCGTGCCGTGGCCGGCCATGCTATGGCTACCGCTGCGAATCGCAAGTGGAAGGTCCTGTTCACGCGCGAACTGGATGGTGCGGATGACATCGGCGGCATCCGCGGCGCGTGCAATCAGTGCCGGGTGGCGCTGAATGGATCGGTTGTAAACCTGTCGTGCGGAGTCGTAGTCGTCGTGCGCCGGGCGAATCAGTTCGCCGAGCAAGTGAGCTTCGAGGTCGCGAACAGCGGCCTGAGTCGGGCTCGTGTTCGTCAATTCCAGTGTCATTGGTGTGAATCTCCTTACTCGCTAACCGTGAAGTTCTTGATCATTCCGAGATGGCTGTGGGCTGCCCCGCTCGCCGGATCGGGTACGTTGCAGATCGCGAGGTAGTTGCCTGGCTGCAAGTCGAGCGTCATGTAGCCCGAGCCGGAGGTGCTGAAAGCGTTCATGCCGCCAGCGGCTTCGAACGGTGGCGGTCCGGCCGGTGCCTCTTCCCACGCCAGAGCATCTGCCGCGGTCTTGCCCGGCGCGAGCTTCAGGATGTTGAGCTCGTGCATCTGCGGGCCTTGATTCACAACCTTGTAGGTCGCCTTGCCCGCCTTGAGCGTGCTCGGCATATCAAACGAGAAGTCCCGCATCGTGAAGGTCGACTTTGCCTGCGGCTGAGCGGCCGCCGGCTCACTCGAAGGCGTGACTTCGATGGGCTTGAGCATGCCCTTCATCAAATGCGGTACGCCGTCTGGACCAGCGATGAAGCACGCCAGCACGTAGGTGCCGGGCTTCAGGTCCAGCGTGACGTCCATCGACCCGGCCGGTCCGACTGTCCCGGGGCCGCCCTCGCCGGAGACGAGTGCGAGCGCGCCCTCACCCTCCTGCTGCAACGCGGTGGTGAACTGATCGAAGCTCATTCCGTCCTGCAAGCGGAGCAACTGGGCGTGATGCGCCTCCTGGCCCTGGTTGGTGAGATGGATCGTGGCAACGCCTGCCGTCAAGGTCTCGGGCGCGTTGAAGGCAAAGTCACTTGCGTCGATCTGGACGGTCCGCGTCGCGCGGGGACTGGTCGGCGTGGTGACCTGGCAGCCCACGACGAGTGCGACTGCCGCGGCGCCAATCATGGTTGGAACCAGAGTGCTTCGGAGGGAGGGTTTCATTTCGATGCTCCTTTGGTTTCTCTGCGGCAAGCATGCGCTCGGTGTGGTGGTCGGCACCCCCGTGAGGCGGTTGGAGTCGCGCCTGGACAGGTCGCTGGTCCAAAAACTGCCCACTTCCCCAGGTAGGCGGCCCCGCGAGCGCCTGTAGAGTTCGTGACAGTGCAAGCAGTTGAGACCCCAATTCGAGTCGTCGTCGTCGACGACCACGCAATGGTGCGCACCGGTCTCGCCACGTTTCTCCGGGTGACTGGCTGCGAGCTGGTGGGTGAGGCAGGCGATGGCGAGGAAGCCCTCCAGATATGCGAGCGCGAGCAACCGGATATCGTGTTGATGGACATGCGGATGCCGCGCATGGACGGAGTCGCCGCTACACGCGCAATGGGCGAGCGCTGTCCGAGTGCGCGTGTGATTGCCTTGACCAGCTTCCCCGAAGACGACCTGGTGGAGCGGGCGCTGTCAGCTGGAGCGAGCGGTTATTTGCTGAAGAATGTCGGCGCAGGCGATCTGGCCGCCGCGATCCAGACGGCGCATGCTGGCAAGCGGGCGCTCGGAAACGAAGCAGCGCGGGCGCTGGTGCGTTGTGCGGCCCGGCCGGGCCGCGACCTCAGCGCACGCGAGCGTGAGGTGCTTGCGCTGATGAAGTGTGGACTCAGCAATCGGAGGATCGCCGAACGGCTGATCATCAGCCCGTCCACGGCGGACTTTCATGTCAGCAATATCCTGGGCAAATTGGGAGCGGCAACTCGTACGGAGGCCGTCGCGATCGCGGTCCAGGAGCGGCTCGTCGATTAACCCGCGCTGCGGCCTGCGCGCGAGTGTGCCAGACTGAAGGGCGATGGCTGCCCCTCCCAGTCGGGCCGAAACGGCGACCGGCGCTGAAAGCCATGAACAACATCGCGAAGACAACTGGCTGCGCGACGTCATCCTGGGCGGCCAGGATGGTCTCGTCAACGTGCTGGGGATCGTGCTCGGAGCCACCGCCGCCGGGGCCGGCTCGCGCATCCTGATCGCCACCGCTCTCGCTGCCACCTTCGCCGAGGCGATTTCCATGGGCGCGGTTGCGTATACCTCCTCACTCGCCGAGCGAGACCACTACTTGAGCGAGCTCGAGCGCGAGAAAATGGAGATGCAGACGATTCCGGAGGAAGAGGAGCGGGAAATTCGGGCGATTTATCGCGAGAAAGGCTTCGACGGTCCGCTGCTGGAGCAGATCGTCGAGCGGATCACATCCGATCCCGAGATCTGGCTCAAGACGATGATGAGTGAAGAGCTTCACCTGGAGCCCGTGAATACACGCGACGTGTTGCGGACCTCCGTCATCGTGACGATTGCGGCGATCGTCGGGGGATTGATTCCGCTTGTGCCGTTCATCGTGGCGCCGGACTCCGCGATCTGGGTGTCGATTATCTTGAGCGCGATTGCGTTGTTCGCCGTTGGCGCCTACAAAGCGAAGTCGCTGGTGGGTGACTGGCGCAAGAGCGGTATCCAGATGGTGCTGA
The DNA here is from genome assembly GCA_019247135.1 of Chloroflexota bacterium. Next base: position 4,923 of record JAFAPL010000238.1, read on the forward strand.
TCGGACTCGGCGCCGCCGTCGCCGGCTTCGTCGTCGGCCGAATCTTCGGCACCGCCGGCGGCTAGCCCCTAGCTCAGCACGGCGCAAGTCCTTCCGGAGTTCGACCTACTTTTACGGAGAAGTTCTCCAGAGGGTGCAAGGGGCGCAGCCCCTTGAATCACCATAGGTACTCCCTCCCCCTGAGAAAGGGGGAGGGCCGGGGTGGGGGTCGACCCCCGCTAGCGCGTATAGGCCGCGGCCACCCCACCGTCGACGTTCAAAATATTGCCCGTCGACTTCGCCGAACGGTCGGACGCAAAGAACAGCACCGCTTCGGCGACGTCCTCCGGAACCACATTCACCTTCAGTGTCGTCCGCGCTCGATAGTGTTCCTCGAGCTGATCCGGTTCGATGCCGTAGGTCTGCGCGCGCTGCTCGCGCCAACCGGAGTCCCATATCCCGGAGCCCCGCAGAACCGCATCAGGATTGACAGTGTTGACCCGGATGCCTGACCCGCCGCCTTCTTCAGCCAGACACCGCGCCAGGTGAATTTCCAGCGCCTTGGCCGACGAATACGCCGCCGCGTTGCGTCCGCCAACCAGGCCATTCTTGGAGGCAACGAACACGATGCTGCCGGTCAGGCCCTGTGCCTTCAAAACCCGAAACGCCTCGCGTGCGACCAGAAAATACGCGGTGCCAAGCACGCGCTGGTTGAGGTTCCACTCATCGAGCGAAGTTGCTTCAACGGGATTGGAGCTTGAAATGCCAGCATTCGAGACGACGATGTCCACGCCGCCATACGCGAGAACAGTTTTCGCGAAAGCGCTTTCGACGGCGCGTTCGTCTGTGACGTCCATGTGGACTGCTAACGCGCGCCCATCGCCGTTTGAGTTCTCGAGTGCCGCGGCCACTTCTGCCGCACCCTCCGCATTACGATCCGCCACGACGATGTGCGCGCCGGCATCCGCGAGGCGCACGGCGACCGCGCGCCCGATACCGGAGGCGCCTCCGGTTACGAGCGCGACCCGTCCGGCCAGCTCCTTGGGTCGCGGCGCGAGCGACAATTTGTACAGCTCCATCGGCCAGTACTCGATGCCGAAGGTTTCCTCGCGTGTCAGTGGAGCGAATCCTCCAAGACCAGCGGTGGTGGACAGGACGGCCATGGCGCGCTGGTACAGGTCGTCGGCGATCTTCGCTCGCCCGGCGTCGGGACCTGTCGTGATGATCCCGATACCCGGGATGATGACAACACGTGGCGCAGGATCCAGCATCTGTTCAGTGCCGCCGGCGCAGGTTGTCACATACTGCGCGTAGCGCTTTTCGTAGGCCGCGACACGCTCGCGAATCGCTTCGGCGCCAACGGAGTCCGGTTCGAGAACGAGCGGCCACGGCTTGGTGTGCACCAGGTGATCCGGGCACGCCGGTCCCGCCTGCGCAAGGTCCGCCACGTCCGGCCGGCTCGCGAACTGTACAGCGGGGTCGCTGGTATCCACACGCAGCACCATTCGCTGTCGCGCGGAGACGGCGCCGCGCAAGACTGGCAGGGCCGCGACAAGCGCACGCTCCGTCGCCGCCGAGGTCTGGGACGCCGCGGCGGACGCAACGACACGTCGTCGGTCCGCACGTTCGGCCAGGGCTTCCGCGGCGCGTGCAATCGTGGAGATCGTCGCGGCGTAGCACGCCTCGGCCGACTCACCCCACGTGACGAGGCCGTGTTTCGCCATCAGCACGCATTCCGCGTCAGGTCGCTCGCTCACAGCCCCGGCGATGGTCTTGCCCAGGCCAAAGCCAGGCCGTTTCCAGGGCACCCAGAGCGCCTTTTCGCCCCAGAGCCGACGCGCGAGATCAGGTCCGTCGGGAACGGCGCACAACGCGATAATTGCATCCGGATGCGTGTGGTCAATATGCGCGAACGGCAGCATGCTATGCAGTGGCGTCTCGATGGAGGCGCGTGGTTGGCCCGGGCGGAGCACCGCATGCTCGTAAAAAATCACCAGGTCCTCGTCGCTCATCGAGTCTCTGTTCTGCAGGAGCTGCGCGTCGTCCAGTCTCAGCGCGGTGAACTGCTCCGGGCGGATGGTGCCAAGGTCCGACCCGGAGCCTTTCACATACAGCACACGCGTTTCGACGCCGCGGAAATCCACCTCGTGCGCCTTGGCGGACGTGTTGCCACCGCCCCAGTTGGTAACTGAGCGGTCCGCTCCGAGCAGATTCGAGCGATACGCCAGCAGCTGGAGCGGCGTGAACCCGTTCCCGCGCTCCGCACTCCAGCAGTTGCTGGGCGGTTGAATGGGGAATGCCGTCATTGCCAGCCTGCCGCAACGCCTCCGACGCGTGTCTCGGTCCGCCGCTGCTGTTCGTCACTCTCGAGATATGCGGCGTACGGGTCTTCTGGAAGGCCAGCCTCCGCTCGGCATAGCGCGAGCAACGGTCGCACGTCCGTATCGTATGCGTCCTTGAGAATGCGATTGGCTTCGAGTACGTCGCCCTCGGCTTGCGCGCGATGCAATGCTTCGAGGTCCACCAACAGCGCTTTCGCGAAAGCCTCCTGGAGGTTCATGACCGAGCGAATCACGGCCGGGATCTTGGGCTCGATGTTGTGACACTGGTCCAGCATGTACACCGTCTGTTCGGCACACCGTCGCGCGACCGGATCGTCCGAGTCAGCCAGCGCCTTGACCAGCTCGTGGCAGATGCGGAAGAGCTGATACGGATCAATGCTGCCGACCATCAGGTCGTCGTCGCCGTACTTCTTGTCGTTGAGGTCGAAGCCGCCGAGCCGACCCTCCTGCAGCAGGTAGGCCACGATCTGCTCGATGTTGACGCCCATTGCGTGATGGCCGGTGTCGACACACACGACCGCTCGATCGCCAACGTGCTGGCAGACGCTCAGCGACTGCCCCCAGTCCTGGACATCCGTGTGGTAGAAGGCCGGCTCGTAGAACTTGTACTCCAGGAACAGGCGAGCGGTGTCGGGCAGCTCGGCGTAAATTTCGTTGAGCGTGTCGATCAGGCGTGTGCGGCGCGCGCGGAAGTCATCCTGACCCGGATAATTCGTCCCGTCGGCGAGCCAAACCTTGACCACGTCGGAGCCTGTTTTTCGAGCGATCTCGCAACACTCGACGATGTGGCGGACGGCTTTGGCGCGCACGGCCGCCGACGGATGGCACAGCGAGCCGAGCTTGTAATCCTCGTCCTGAAACGTGTTGGAGTTGATGCCGCCAATGCGCACGCCGCGCTCCTTCGCGAACGCGGCAAGGGCCGAGAAGTC